>NZ_RZTC01000057.1:0-41200 GCF_004023165.1 Mesorhizobium sp. M7A.F.Ca.MR.176.00.0.0
TCCTTGAGGTAAGCGACGTCGGCGGCGAAATAGGTGAACGAGCCATCGGACTTGACCAGCGCCCGGTCCATGTCGTCGCCGACCGCGGTCGAGCGGAACAGCGTCTGCTCGCGGTCCTCCCAATCGTCGGGTTTCTCGCCCTTGGGCGGCGGCAGCTTGCCCTTGTAGATATGGCCCTTCAGCGTCAGATCGTTGATCGCAGAGCGGATCTTCCTGGCTTTGTCGGCGTGCAGCGTGCGCTCGGAGAAGAACACGTCGTGATGCACGTTGAGCATCGCAAGGTCCTCGCGGATCATCGCCATCATCGCATCGATGGTGCGATCCTTGACGATGGCGAGCGCCTCGTCATCGGGCATCTGCAGAAGCGAGCGGCCGAATTCCGTGACCAGCGCCTGGCCGACAGGCACCAGGTAATCGCCGGGATAGAGACCGGCAGGTATTTCGCCGATGTCGTCGCCCAGCGCTTCGCGGTAACGCAGAAATGCGGAACGGCCGAGCACGTCGACCTGCGAGCCGGCGTCGTTGATGACATATTCCTTGGTCACGTCGTAGCCGGCGAAGGCCATCAGATTGGCAAGCGCGTCGCCGACGACAGCACCCCGGCAATGGCCGACATGCATCGGCCCGGTCGGATTGGCCGAGACATATTCGACATTGGTCATCCTGCCGCCGCCAACCGTCGAGCGGCCATAGTTGCGGCCCTCGCCGAGCAGTGCGGTTAGATGTGCCTGCCAGAAGCCGTCCTTCAGCCTGAGATTGACGAAACCGGGCCCGGCCACTTCCGTCGCCGCGACATCCTTGTCGTCACGCAGCGCCTGCGCCAGTCTTTCGGCCAGCGCGCGCGGTTTCTGGCCGGTCGGCTTGGCCAGCACCATCGCCGCATTGGTAGCCAGGTCGCCGTGGCTGGCGTCGCGCGGCGGCTCGACGGCAATGCGCGACAGGTCAGGCGAAACGCCGTCTTTGTCTTTCAGATCAAGCGCTTCGACGGCTTTTATGATTCGCGCGGTGAAATCGGCGAAGATGTTCATTTGTGTGACTCTGGGGTCTGGCTCTGGCGGCTTTGCAGCGAATCCGGCTCGTTGGCCGGCAAAATCGAGCCCGCCCTAGCCCAATTCAGGCGTATGGTCAAACAAACGCCGGTGTTCCTTGAGCGCGTAGGTGTCGGTCATACCCGCCAGGAAGTCGGCGACGCTGCGCGCCTTGATGCGGTCGTCGGCCCGATCCAGCCCCTCGCGCCAGCCGTCCGGCATGGCGCGCGGATCGGCGAAATAGGCGTCGAACAGATTTTTGGCGATCTGCTCGGCGTCCGCGCGCACCCGCATAACCTCCGCGTGCCGGTAGAGGTGCTTGTACAGGAAGGCCTTCAGTTCTTTCTCCAAGGCAGCCATTTCGGCCGAGAAAACCACCATCGTCTCGCCAGCTGCCCTCACCGCATCTGCGCTCCGCGGCCTGATGCGATCGAGATTGGCGGTCGTCGACTTGATCACGTCCTCGACCATGGCGGTGATCTGCCGCCGCATCAGCTCGTGGCCGGTGCGCACATCATCGAGGGAGGGATAGCGTGCCCGAACGCCTTTCAGGATCGTTCCCGGCAGCAAAACCGTCTCCAGCATGTCCAGCGTCAAGAGCCCTGCCCTCAAACCGTCATCGATGTCATGCGTGTTGTAGGCTATATCGTCGGCGATCGCCGCGCATTGCGCCTCGATGCCGGCGAACCGGTCGAGTTCGAGATCGTGCAGTTCAGAGTAATCACGGATCGCCTGCGGCACCGGCCCTTTCAGACCCTTGCCGTTGGCGTCCGTCAGCGGCCCGTTGTGCTTGACCAGGCCTTCCAGCGTTTCCCAGGTCAGGTTGAGCCCGTCGAATTCGGCGTAGCGCGCCTCCAGCCTCGTCACGATGCGAAGCGATTGCGCGTTGTGGTCGAAGCCGCCCCAGGTAACCATCTTCTCGTTCAGCGCGTCCTCGCCGGTGTGGCCGAAGGGCGTGTGGCCGAAATCATGCACCAGCGCCACCGCCTCGGCGAGATCCTCGTCGCCGCGCAGCGCCCGTGCCAGGGCGCGCGCGATCTGCGCCACTTCGATCGAATGGGTCAGCCGGGTGCGATAGTGGTCGCCTTCATGCGCGATGAAGACCTGCGTCTTGTGCTTGAGCCGCCGGAACGCCGTCGAATGGATGATGCGGTCACGGTCACGCTGGAATGGCGTGCGGGTCGGGCTTTCCACCTCGTCGAACAGCCGTCCGCGCGACTTTGCCGGATCGCAGGCATAGGCGGCGCGCGGCCGATAGCCGAATCCGATGTCGCCCAACTCGTTGGTCATGGCTGATGCTGCCGCAGTTGACTTAGCCAGGTTGACTTGGCCCCTCGCGCTTCATACCTATCATGTGAAACCGAAAGCAAGGTGACGCCCATGGGCGCTGATGCCAAGACTGCCATGAAAGTCGATATGACCGAGGCCGCCGCCAAGCGGATCGCCAGGATTGTCTCGAACGAGGCCGGCAAGACGGCGCTGCGCGTGTCGGTCGAAGGCGGCGGCTGCTCAGGCTTCTCCTACAAGTTCGATCTGGTCGATACGCGCAATGACGACGACGTCGCCATCGAGAAGGACGGCGCCACAGTGCTGATCGACGATCTGTCGCTGGTCTATATGGGCGGCTCTGTGATCGATTTCGTCGACGATCTGATGGGCCAGTCGTTCCAGATCCGCAACCCGAACGCCGTCGCCTCCTGCGGCTGCGGCACGAGTTTCTCCATATAGAATGCCTGCTATCGGTGCGGTCCGTCAGATCGCGCTGTCGGCTGGCCGTGATCTCGACACCACGCTGGCTTTCTGGCGCGACGTGCTCGGCATGGCGGTTCATGCGCGCTTCGATCCGCCGGGCATCGCCTTCATCATGGCCGGCGATATTAGGCTGCTGTTCACTGACGGCATACCGGCCGGAACCGTCTATCTCGACATATCCGGCCTCGATGACTTCCATGCCTCTGCGGTCGCGGCAGGCGTACCCTTCACCGCGCCGCCAACACTTGTCCATCGCGACACGGAGGGCCAGTTCGGTCCAGCGGGGGAAAGCGAATGGATGGCCTTCCTAAAGGACCCGGCTGGCAATACGATTGGCCTCGTCGAACGCCATCCGCCGCAAGAATCCAACTGAACAGCATCGAGACCGCCATGAAAATCGTCACCTGGAACATCAACGGTGTCCGCGCCCGCATTGGCAATCTCACCCATTGGCTGACCGAGAGCGCACCCGACATCGTCTGCCTGCAGGAGATCAAGACCGTCGACGAGCAATTCCCGCGCGCCGAGATCGAGGCGCTTGGCTACAATGTCGAAACCCATGGCCAAAAGGGTTTCAACGGCGTCGCCCTATTGTCGAAGCTGCGCTTCGACGAAGTCATCCGGGGCCTGCCCGGCGACGATGCCGATGAACAGGCGCGTTTCATCGAAGGCGTTTTCTCAACCGACAAGGGTGCCTTGCGCGTCGCCTCGCTCTATCTGCCGAACGGCAATCCAATCGATGATGAGAAGAAGTTTCCTTACAAGCTGTCCTGGATGGCGCGGCTGGAGCGCTGGGCCGAAGAACGGCTGAGACTTGAGGAGGCCCTGGTGCTCGCCGGCGACTACAACGTGATTCCCGAGCGGATCGACGCGCGGTTTCCGGAGAACTGGCTGGGCGACGCGCTGTTCCAGCCGCAGACGCGACAAGCCTTCCGCCGGCTGCTCAACCTTGGTTTCACCGAGGCGGTGCGCGCGGTCACCGACGCGCACGACACCTACACGTTCTGGGACTATCAGGCCGGCGCCTGGCAGAAGAACAACGGCATCCGCATCGACCACCTGCTTTTGTCGCCGGAAGCCGCCAACCGGTTTTCTTCCGCGTCGATCGAAAAGCACGTGCGCGCCTGGGAAAAACCGTCCGATCACGTCCCGGTGGCGATCGATCTCGCGCTTCAGCCGGCCTGAGAGAACCCTCGCCGGGCACGCAGGCGCTGGACCTCATATCGCCACATTTTGCGCCGTTCATTGCGGTCCTGGCGGCTGGGGTTGCATGAGCACACGATTTCATCTTTGTCGGCCTGGCATTTGCCATGGCCGCTCCCGGTGCGGCATTTGCCGACCAGGAATGCCTGGCCAATGGAAAATCCTACCAGCTTGGCCAGGTCGCCTGCCTGACGGTTGCCGACCGGAGCCATCTGGCCCGCTGCGACATGGTGCTCAACAACACATCGTGGACGAACATCGGGGATAGCTGCCCGGAAAACACGCTGGCGCCACACCACCATGTCACGCCGATCTCGATGCCGGCGCCCAGCATGGTGCCGACGGAGCCGATCGAGAACTGATCGCGATCGACAATCGAGTGCTGCTGGTGAAGCTGACGCAGCCGCGAGACTACTGGTCCGCGTTGTTGCCCTTGGTGAGGATATCATCGGCCAGCGAGATCGCGGTGCGGCGGTCGGCCTCGCCGGCGGTGGCGAATGCCTCTTCCTGCATGCCGCGGATCCAGGGCTGGTCAGCCGGCGAAGCGCGTTCGAGCGCTGCCGTCATCATCGCCAGGCCGCGAACGATCTTGCCGCTCTGGAACAACAAATGGCCCAGTGTCGCCTGGGCGCCGGCATGGCCTTTCTCGGCGGCGAGTTGGAACCAGCGCCCGGCCTGCTTGACACTGGCCTTCACGCCGCCCTCGCCCTTCAAGAACATCTGCCCCATCTCGAACTGCGCGTTCGGATTGCGGTAGTTGGCGGCGGCGCGCATGTAATATTCCTGGGCCGCCACCTCGTTCTCGGCGACCGGGCTGCCGGGAATGCCCGTGCGCAAATAGTCGCCAAGCGCCACCAGCGCGTCGGAGACATAGCTTTCCTCAGGCGAGCCGGGCTCGACGTCCTGGTCGACGATCTCGGAGAAGAACTTGAACGCCTCATAGTCGTCGCGCGCCACGCCGTCGCCCTCGGCATACATGCGGGCAAGCTTCCAGGTGGCACCGATCTGGCCATTTTCGGCAGCGTATTTGTAGGCCTCGGCAGCCTGTTCCTTGTGGCCGTTCTTGTAGGCGGAGAAGCCGAACTGGAAGACCGCCCAAGGGCTGGATTGCGGCTTCACCCCGGTCTTGTCGTCGAATACCTTGTCGTCGAAGGCCATGGCCTGGCCCACGGCGCCAAAGGTCGCGCCAAATGTGGCGGCCACGACCAGTGCCGAAAAGACAGACGACCTCAACAACTCAGATGTCCGCATAACAGTGTGTTTCTTTCGCACCGCCCGGATGGGTCACCGCGCCATCGCGCGCCGGCCCTACCGTCTGTGCATATTTCCATATCGCGCCCGACTGATAGTCGGTCGTGCGCGCCTTCCATGTCTTTGCCCTCGCCGCCAGTTCGCTATCGGACAACGCCACGTCGATCGTGCCGTTCACCGCGTCGATCGAGATCACGTCACCATCCCTGAGCAGCCCGATCGGGCCGCCCACGGCTGCCTCGGGGCCGACATGGCCGATGCAGAAACCGCGCGTCGCGCCCGAGAAGCGCCCGTCGGTGATCAGCGCCACCTTGCCGCCCATGCCCTGGCCGTACAGCGCTGCCGTCGTCGACAGCATCTCGCGCATGCCGGGGCCGCCGCGCGGTCCTTCGTAGCGAATGACGAGAACCTCGCCTTCCCTGTAGTTGCGATGCGTCACCGCCTCGAAACATTCCTCTTCCGAATCGAAGCAGCGTGCCGGGCCGGAGAACTTCAACTCCGCCATGCCCGCAACCTTCACGATCGCGCCTTCGGGGGCAAGGTTTCCCTTCAAGCCCACGACACCGCCGGTTTGGGTAATGGGTGTGTTGGCCGGGCGGACCACATCCTGATGCTCATTCCAGACAACGTGCTGCATGTTTTCGGCCAAAGTGCGGCCAGTCACGGTCATGCAATCACCATGCAGATAGCCGTGGTCGAGCAGCGTCTTCATCAGCAGCGGAATGCCGCCGGCCTCGAACATGTCCTTGGCAACATATTTGCCGCCCGGCTTGAGGTCGGCGATGTAAGGCGTCTTCTCGAAGATCTTGGCCACGTCGAACAGGTCGAACTTGATGCCGGCCTCGTGGGCGATCGCCGGCAGATGCAGTGCCGCGTTGGTCGAACCGCCGGTGGCCGAGACCACGGTCGCCGCATTCTCCAGCGCCTTCAGCGTGACGATGTCGCGCGGCCGGATGTTTTTCGCGATCAGTTCCATGATCTTTTCGCCGGAGGCGAAATTGAACCGGTCGCGCATTTCATAGGGTGCCGGCGCGCCGCAGGAATAGGGCAGCGCCAAGCCGATCGCCTCGGCAACGGTGGCCATGGTGTTGGCGGTGAACTGGGCGCCGCAGGAGCCGGCCGACGGGCAGGCCGCCTGCTCGATTTCGAGAAGTTCGGCATCGTCGATGGTGCCTACCGAGTGCTGACCGACCGCCTCGAACACATCCTGCACGGTGATCTGGCGGCCGCGATAGCTGCCGGGCAGGATCGAACCGCCATAGATGAAGATCGACGGCACGTTGAGCCGCACCATGGCCATCATCATGCCGGGCAGCGACTTGTCGCAGCCGGCCAGCCCGACCAGCGCATCGTAGCAATGGCCGCGCATGGTGAGTTCGACCGAATCGGCGATGACCTCGCGCGACACCAGCGACGACTTCATGCCCTGGTGACCCATGGCGATGCCGTCGGTGACGGTGATGGTGCAGAATTCGCGCGGCGTGCCGCTGGCGGACGCGACGCCCTTCTTGACCACCTGCGCCTGACGCATCAGCGAGATGTTGCAGGGCGCCGCCTCGTTCCAGCAGGAGGCGACCCCGACCAGCGGCTGCGCAATCTCGGCCGCCGACAAACCCATGGCATAGAGATAGGAACGATGCGGCGCACGCGCCGGACCGACGGTCACATAGCGGCTAGGGAGCTTAGCCTTGGAGATGACTTTGGCGTCCATATTCTTCCTTGCCCCATCTTCCCTGCAAATGGGGCGGAGCGGCTGCCCCCTCGCCGAGCCTTTTGGCGCGTGTCCCGAGACAAGATCGAGGTGCGCCGGGTTTATGGCGGGAAATAGGCAATTTCCTCAGCCCGGCTTCCAGCGCAGGGGTTGCTCAGAAACTGTTGCCAAAACATCACAATAGCAGGGGGCGAAAGCGGTACGGATAATATGCAACGCAGCTTGGATGAGACAAATCGGGGCGATGCGATCCCAAACAAAAAAGGCCGGGTAATCCCCGGCCTTTTGTTATAATTGTCAGAGACTTAGAACTTGATCTTAAGGCCACCTGAAATCGCCGTGACCAGATCGTTGCCGAAGTCGTAGCTGACATCCGTGCCGGCGACGTATCCGCTCTCACCAGCCAACGCTCCAGAATGGCCGCTGGTCAGCACCCCAACCGCGCCGGCCAGACGCACTTCGATGTTCGGCTTGGGCGTAAAGGCGACGCCGCCGCCCAGTGTCCAGGTATCGGTCTGCGAGCCATAGCCATGCGACGTGCCGCGATCCCAGGAAAGCTGGCCGGCAGCACTCCACTGATCGTTGAACTTGTGGCCAATGCCGCCGGTAACTGTCCAGCCGTCACGATACATCAGGTCCAGCGAGGTGATCTGGCCCGAATGGAGAGCATCACCAGTGACGCATGCCCCTGCGGGGGTACCTACGACGCAAATTGGAACGCTCTGCAGCAGGCTCCAATTGACCCACTTGAGCGAACCGAAGGCGAGCCAGCCTGGCGCAATGCCTGACTGCAATTTCAATTCGACTGTATCCGGCATGTATTGCGTTGAGCCGTAGATCGGAAGCACCACGCTGCCAACATGCGTCAAATCCAGCGTGCCCGAGATATTGTCGAGCTTGACCCGCGAATTGTAGACGAGGCTGGCGCGCAGTGCGATCTCGGGGATTTCATAGGCCAGGCCGGCGCGCCAGCCCCAGCCGGTCCCCTTGAGATCGACACGCCCGGTACCCTGGAAATCCGGCACCAGCGGCGATATCAGGTCCTGCTTGAAGCCATAGACTTCCTGGTAGTAGACGCCGCCGATGAAGCGAACCTGGCCTTTGCCGGCGTCCATCTTGTAGGAGCAGGTTGTGGCGTAGTTGTTGCTTTTGATGTCGGTTTCCATGTTGGACTGGGCACCGGCCCAAAGACCCGGATTTGTGTGCGCACCCCAAGGCTGGGAATAGTCGAACATACAGTCGACACCCTGGACGATCTGCGCCTTGACGCCGATCCGCGGCACCCAATAGCTCTCGCTGTCCTTCGCCGTGCTGCCCAGAGGCGTCAAATCGCCGTCGAGCGGGTTGGTGTCCACCGCATTCTTGAGCTTGCGTTGCGGCATCACATAGGTCGATTCGGCTTCGGTCGCGAACGGAGCCGGATCGAACAACAGGTCGATATCGTAGCCAGCACGCTCCAGGCCGCCGGCATGTGCCGGATTCATCGCCGTCCCGATCAAAGCCAGCGAAAAGCAGCCCGCCCCCAGCAGCGCCTTCAGTCGCAGAATAGTCATGAAATGTCCTCCCCGAATTCGAGTGCATCAAGCTAGAACCAATTCAGGTTAACGGTGCAACAACGAATTCGCGGGCGTACATGTACACATTGGCCAGGCGCATTTTCGAGGAAATGCAACCTAGTGCGGCAAAGCCGAAAAATGGTCTGTGAAGGCTGAGCGGCTCCCAAAAACAGAGAGAACCATCCAAAAGGGCTCGAAAACAGGCCTTTTTTGGGCTCCAGGAGCCCCATTGTTACATTATGGCAACAATGGGGCTAAAACTTCCGTTTACGTCAATATTAACGCAACGGCATGCAGATTTTCGAGGAAAAACCAGCACTTTAGAGAGGGCTAAAGTCTCGCGAATCTATCCTCAACCGGCGTCGCGAACCCTGGCCAACGCGACCGACAGCTTGTCCTGCGCATCGCGGTATTCAGCGAGCTTTTCACGCTCGGCATCCACGATCTCGGCCGGCGCGCTGGCGACGAACCTCTCGTTCGACAGCTTCTTGTGCAGCCGCGCGATCTCCTCGGTCACCTTGGCCAGTTCCTTCTGCAGCCGTGCTGCCTCGGCGACAAGGTCGATCAGGCTGCCAAGCGGCAGGCAGATCGTCGCCTCGTTGAGCACGATCTGCGCCGAACCCTTGGGCGCGACATCGGCAAGCGAGATGTCGCCGACCCGCGCCAGCCGCTTGATCGCCGATTCTTCGCGGACAAGTCGTTCGCGTGTCACAGCGTTGGCGCCGACCACGACGAGCGGTGCAATGGCTGCCGGCGGCACGTTCATCTCCGAGCGCACGGAGCGGATGCCGGAGACGAGATCGACCAGCCAATTGATGTCGGCTGCAGCCTCGGCGTCTTCGAAGTCCGGCGACGGCCACGCGGCGTGGCACAGCAGCGAGGGGCGTTGCTTGCCTTCGCCGGCGGTCTGCGCCCACAGTTCCTCGGTCATGAACGGCATCATCGGATGCAGCAGCTTGTAGATCTCGTCGAGCACGAAGGCGACGCAGGCACGGCTTTCGGCCTTGGCCGCCTCGTCGGTGCCCATGAACACCGGCTTCAGCAATTCCAGATACCAGTCGCAGAACAGGTTCCAGACGAAGCGGTAGGCGGCACCCGCCGCCTCGTTGAAGCGGTATGAGGTGATGCCGTCGGTGATCTCGCGCGCCGCGCGCGTCAGCTCGGTCAGGATCCAGCGGTTGACCGCCAGCCTGGCGTCGTTCAGCCAGAAATCGTCATTGCGCGCGACCTCGTTCATCTCGGCAAAACGCGTCGCGTTCCACAGCTTGGTGCCGAAATTGCGATAGCCGGCGATGCGCGCCGGATCGAGCTTCACGTCACGGCCTTGTGCCGCCATCACCGTCAGGGTGAAGCGCAGTGCATCCGCGCCATATTCGTCGATAAGGTCGAGCGGATCGATGACGTTGCCTTTCGACTTCGACATCTTCTGCCCGTTCTTGTCGCGCACCAGCGCATGGACATAGACGGTGTGGAATGGCTCCTCGTCCATGAAGTGCAGACCCATCATCATCATGCGGGCGACCCAGAAGAAGATAATGTCGAAGCCTGTCACCAGCACGTCGGTCTGGTAGTAGGTCTTCAGCTCGGGCGTCTCGTCGGGCCAACCCAGCGTCGAAAACGGCCACAGCGCCGATGAGAACCAGGTGTCCAGCACATCCTCGTCGCGGGTCAGGATCTCGCCCGGCTTGAAGTTCTCCAGCTTGTCCTCGACCCAGGCCTTCCACGGTCCTTCCAGCGCCAGATAGAATTCGATCGCGGCGCTCAGCGCCTCTTCCTCGGTCTTCTCGACGAAGACGCGCCCGTCCGGCCCGTACCAGGCCGGGATCTGATGACCCCACCACAGCTGGCGCGAGATGCACCAGGGCTGGATGTTCTCCATCCAGTCGAAATAGGTCTTCTCCCAGTTCTTCGGCACGAAGTTCGTGCGACCTTCGCGCACGGAAGCGATCGCCGGCTTGGCCAGTTCCGCCGCATTGGCATACCATTGCTCGGTCAGGAATGGCTCGATCGGCACGCCGCCGCGATCGCCATGCGGCACCGCGTGGCGATGCGGCTCTACCTTTTCGAGCAAGCCGCCCTCTTCCATCAGCTCGACGATCTTCTTGCGCGCGACGAAGCGATCGAGGCCGTCGAGTTCGTCCCAGACAACCTGGCGCTCCGGCGTCACCTCGAGACCGGCAAGGAAATCCTCATTGTCCCTGAGGCTTACCGCCGCCTCCGTGGTCAGGATATTGATCGCCGGCAGCTTGTGGCGCTTGCCGACCTCGAAGTCGTTGAAGTCATGCGCCGGCGTGATCTTGACCGCGCCCGAACCCTTTTCCGGATCGGAATACTCGTCCGCCACCACGGGAATCCTGCGACCGACGATCGGCAGGACAATGTTCTTGCCGACCAGATGCCGGAAGCGCTCGTCGTCGGGGTGCACGGCGACGGCCGTATCGCCCAGCATCGTCTCTGGGCGCGTCGTTGCCACGGTGATGAAGGTTTTCGGATTTTCCGGGTCGAAGGTTTCGCCCTCGATGGGATAGCGGAAGTGCCAGAGATTGCCGTTGACCTCCTGCTGCTCGACCTCGAGATCGGAGATCGCGGTGAGCAGCTTGGGGTCCCAGTTCACAAGGCGCTTATCCTTGTAGATCAGCCCTTCCTTGTAGAGCGTGACGAACACTTCGAGCACGGCTTTGGACAGGCCTTCGTCCATGGTGAAGCGTTCGCGTGACCAGTCGGCCGAGGCGCCGAGCCGCTTCAGCTGGTTGAAGATGGCGCCGCCGGATTCGGCCTTCCACTCCCACACTTTCTCGATAAACTGCTCGCGGGTCAGGTCGCGGCGATGGATCTGCTTTTCCATCAGCTGGCGCTCGACCACCATCTGCGTGGCGATACCGGCATGGTCCATGCCCGGCTGCCACAGGACGTTCTTGCCGCGCATGCGCTCGAAGCGCACCAATATATCCTGCAGCGTGTTGTTGAGCGCGTGGCCCATATGCAGCGAGCCGGTAACGTTCGGCGGCGGGATGACGATCGTAAATGCTTCCGCCCCCTCCTCGGCGCCGGCACCGGCGCGAAACGCGTCGGCCTCTTCCCAGACTTTGGCGATCTTCGGCTCGACGGTTTTGGCGTCGTAGGTCTTTTCAAGCATGGGAAAATGGTCCGCGCTTTCGGGAGTTTTGCTGGTCCGGTGTAAATCGGAAGGTTTTGGCCAAGTCAACCGCAAGGGCTGTCTCGGACCCTCACAACCAGATAGGCGCGGCCCTGGTCATTTCAACGGAACGCGATCCGTCGTCCTGCCAACAAGCTGACCCCACCAAAAGAAACGGCGCCACGAAGGCGCCGTTTCCTCTAGCAATCGGCATGGGGAGCTACTGCGCCCCGCGCGCCACGCGCTCGATCTCCTCGCGCACCAGCCTTTCGACCAGTGTCGGCAGATTGTTGTCCAGCCAATCCTGCAGCATCGGCCGCAGCATCTCTTCGGCCATCTCGTCGAATGTCTTCTTGCTGCGGCTGGCAAACGCATCGGAAAGCTCGCCAAAGGCAGCCGCGACCTGACGGCCGGTATGCTCGGAAACGATCGCCGGACGCGGCGCGGCGCTGGCCGCCACCGGCCGCACCACGCTTGCATCCGGACGAGACGGCTCGGGTTCGACGGCTACTTTCGCGGTCGGTTCGTCCCTTGGAGTCTCCACGGACGGCTGGGCAGCCGTCTTGCGTGCCTCGCTCCGGTCCGACACCGCCCTCGCCTGCTCACCGACCGCGGCGATCTCGCGACGCCAATCGGCGATGGAAGCGTCGGCGACAGGACGCGATCCCGGCGATTCAACCGTGATTGGCTCGGCGGCGACGCGGGCGCTAACTTCGGCAAGTGTCATCGATGGCTTTGCCGGGCTGGGATCGGGGCGCGCAGGCGTTTCCATGCGCGCGACCACCGGCTCGGCCGCCGGCAACTGTGCCTGGACTTCCGCCAGCGTCACCGGCTTCCTGCCTTCGGGGGCGGCATGCAGGTCGGCACGGAATGCTTCCACGTCGGGGGCCGCATAGGCGCTCGACGCGCGCTCCAGATCCTGGCTCAGCTCATCGGCGTCGCCCGGCTGCTTGCGGCCGCCGTCGCTGTCCTCGATGATCCGCCTGATGGAAGCCAGTATCTCTTCCATGGAAGGTTCGCGCTGTGCGCTGCTTGCCGTTGCCATCGTCACATCCGCCGCCTTTGTGACCCCTGTGGGTTTCCGCTCCGGCAGAGCCGGATCGAATCATGGCGACAGCGTAACCGACGGATCGCCGCACGAGAATCCCCAATCTGGGGACTTGTGGGATTTCAACAGATTAGCGCAATCTGAACCCGAGTGCGAAAGATCCTGCTCAAACGGGGAACACGGCCAGTCCTGGCCGAACGCCTCAGCGGCCGTCCGGCGTGCGCAGGCCGTACCACTTGTCCTTGACCGCGTTGTAATGCTCTTCAGGCTTGTACTTCGCTACCTGCAAGCCAAGGCGGTCGACGGACAGACGGCCGGTCGCCTGCAGGATGGCGTAGCTCGCCACCACCACATCATGTTCGTAACCGGCCTGGTTGATCTGGGCGGTGATGACCGTCGCCTGTGCGTTGAGGACGTCGAGCGTGGTGCGCTGGCCGACATTGCGTTCTTCGATGACACCGTTCAGTGCCAGCTTCGCGGCCTCAATCACTTGCCTGTTGGCCGTCAGCTGCTGCTGCGCGGCGGTATACTCGGTCCAGGCGGCGGTGACGGCCTGGCGCACCTGGTCGCGGCTGACGTCGACCTGGATGCGGGCCTGGCTGAGTGATTCCTTGTTCTGGCGCACGATCGCCGAGGTGCGGCCACCCGAATAGATCGGGATCGTCAGCGTTGCCCCGACACTGGCCGAATTGGTCGTGCCATCCTGCGAACCGACGCCTGGCAAAGGCGAGGTATTGCGATAGGCGCTCGAAACGCCGGCGGAAGCCGAGAGCTGCGGCAACAGCGCGCCTTCGGCCGACTTCACCGAAAACGCGGCGGCGTCGACCAGATGCTGCGTGGCAAGGATGGCCGGATGCTCGTTCGAGGCCACCCCGACGGCGGCGGCGAGGCTCGACGGCAACAGCTTTGCCACCGGCGAAGCGCCCTTGAGCTTGCCCGGCTCGTCGCCGACGATCTGGCGATAGAGCGCCGCACTTGCCAGCGCCTGCGCCCGGGCAGCACTCAGCGATGCCACCGCGGCGGCGCGTGAAGCGTCGGCCTGCGCGACATCGGTGCGCGTGCCTTCACCAACCTCGAAACGCGAACGCGCCGCGCGCGCCGTTTCGGTCAGGAACTGCAGGTTCTGCTCGGTCAGCACGGCGACCTGCCGGTCGCGAATCACGTTCATATAGGCCTGGGCCGCGCTGAACAGGATACCCTCTTCGGTGTTGCGCAGGCTTTCGACCGAAGCCCGAACCTGCGCTTCGGCGGCAGCGACATTGTTCCTGGTCTGAAAGCCGTCGAACAACGTCTGGTCGATCTGGACGCCAAAATTGCCGGTGGTCAGCCGCACGCTTGAATTGGTGCCGTTGAGATGGCTGCTCGAATAATCGATATTCGCCGAGCCGGTGACAACCGGACGGTAGCCCGACTTGGCGATGGCGACGCCCTCGTCGGTGACGCGAACGCCGGCGCGGGATGCATTCAGCGAAGAATTGTACTGGTAGGCCTTTGCAAGCGCGCCGGAGATGGTTTCGGCTGAAGCGGCCAGTGGGGACAGCATGGTCGCCGAAACGAGGACGGCGGTGAAAAGTGACTTGCGTAAAGACGGCACGGTTAAACCCTCATTCGTTTTCCATGGGAACCGCGCCGCGCCTGCTTCTCTCATAGATCAGCCGGCGCCGCGTGTTCGATGTTCCCTGCTGCTCACCCCAAAGTGCCCCCAGTTTGGCATCAGCAGCGATCGTTCAAATGCAAGCGACCATGACAAAGCCTCTGCTGCAAGGCCAAATCATTCAGAATTCGAAAGCACGAATGCGTTCAAACCCCGGTAGTGGCTTAATTGCCGCATTAAATGCCCGTCTTCCGGTTACAACCCCCCCGGCCTTGAAAAAGAGACGAGCCACGCCGGAATTGCCCTGCCCTTCGACGGCGACAAGGCGGCCGCCCTCGGCGAGCTGGTCCAGCAGCGTCACAGGGACTTCCGCGACGCTGCCGCCGACAAGGATGACGTCATAAGGCGCCTGGGCGGCATGCCCTTGCGGCAGCGCACCCTGGACGACGGTCACATTGCCGCAGCCCAGCGACGAAAGCGTCGATCTGGCGGTTTCCGCCAGCGCCGAATCACTCTCAAGCGCCACCACGGACCTGGCCAGCCGCGACAGGATGGCCGAGGCGTAGCCGGTTCCGCAACCGACATCGAGCGCCGAATCGGTCGGATTGATCTCGGCCAGTTGGATAAGCTTGGCCAACGGGGATGCTTCCATCAGGTAGCGTGCGCCGTCCGCGCCGGCGGCAATGCGGATGTCCTCGTCGATATAGGCGAGATCGCGCTGGGCGGCGCCGACAAACATCTCTCTTGGGATGACAAGCATTGCATCAAGCAGCGGCGCGCTGGTCACATCGGTGGTGCGGACCTGGCCGTCGACCATCTTGACGCGTAGTTCGGAGAAATCAGCGCTCATGTCCCAACCAATCCGCTTGCCGCGCCAGAACCGCGGTCCATTGTGTCAGGAACTTCAGGCCCCTGCGCTGCCGCGCGGGGGCCCGGGCATTGGAGGCCTCGCCCGGAATCGAACCGGGGTGCAAGGATTTGCAGTCCTCTGCGTAACCACTCCGCCACGAGGCCTCATTGCTCCCGGCGTTCCACCCGGTTCCAATAGGTTGCGGCGAAAATGCCGTCAAGCGGCCACCGTGCATTCCGAACGGTTTCCTCGCGTCAGTCCGGACGGCATCCGGCAAATAGTCGGACCGGGCCTGACCGCTCCATTAGCGGACAGTTAAGCATAGCCGCCCCGGAGAAGAAACTCATCGGCGGCCCGTGCGTTGGACAGGGCAGGAGGAAGAGCCATGCGCCGGACAATGGCCGCAAATACGAGTGCCTCGTCCGGCCTGTCCCTGCCACAATGCGGAGAGCTTCTGCACTGCGCCATCGACCGCCTGTCGATCGAAGGTGCGGACAGCCTGTCGCCGCACGACAGGGCAAGGCTTGCCTCGGCTGCGGCGATTCTCAAGCAGATCCGTGAGGCACTGGAAGAGCACGCCGCCAGCTGAACACCCACCTTGCGCTATCGGCGGTCAATCGGGCCGGCGACGCCGTTCCCACCAGACGACAAAGCGACGCCGGTGACGGCGAACCATGGCGAATTCATAGGACAGCACCAGCAGCCCGAGCGGAACCATCCAGAAGCCGAGGATCGGCAGGAAACCGAGGATACCGCCGATGGTCAGCAGGATGCCGATCGTGATTCTGAGCCCGCGCGAGCGCGGCATTTTGAACTCGCGCCCGAAAACGGAGATTTTCCGCGCCGGCATCTGGTTGTCTTGTGCTGTCATCGTCTCGAAAAATTGACCCGTTTGATTTTTCGCAAGCATGCTGGAACCAAAGCCGCCGCCGCGGTTTCGGTTCCATATCCCTGCCAAGACGGCTAATATGAGGGCAACCGTCGACGATTGCGAGAAAGGCCTGCGCGAAAAAGCCTCGGAAAAATGTGAAAAGCTTCTTTGCAAAGCCGAAAAGGGCAGCTATAGGCTGCGCCACTCACATAAGAGCATCCGTTCCCCGGTAGCTCAGTGGTAGAGCAACCGGCTGTTAACCGGTTGGTCGCTGGTTCGAATCCGGCCCGGGGAGCCAAATTTTTCAAGGCCTTGAGACGGTCAGGTCGCCCATAGGGGCTGATCTATGGCATGTCTGCAAAATCGTGGTCAGCAGGTTGATTCTCAACTTGACCTGGCGCCGCTGTCCAGCGCTCTCGATGACGCCTCGGCATCGGGAAGGTTCGCGCGAGCAGGCATAAGGCCTTGCTGCGATCTCGGCGATCTTATCTCTTGTCGCCGTTCGGGTTGGGTGCCGGTGCCTCTCGCACATCTCGGGGTGGCGGGTCGACATCCTCAAGCTCGGGCGGGGCTTCTTTGTCCCGGCGTTGCACAGGTACCTTCTCCGGTGCGGGCGTCGATGGTGGCTCTTTGATCTTGCTCGGCATAACCGAGTTAACCGCCCTGCCGGTCTCTTGTTCCGTAGCGAGCAGAAAACCTGAATGCGTGGGGAACCGGGAACATCGAAGAGCGTTTTCTCGCATGCTGAAGAAGATCGCCCTCGCCGCCGTGCTGGTCCAGGTTGCCGCAGTTTCCGCTCTCATCACCCAGACGGTGCTCTTCGCGTCCACGGCCACACAGGCCGCCAACGCGCAGCCCGATGACGCAGTTGCTGTGACCGCCGAGAACGAACGGGACAAGCCGGCGCAGCCTATTGTTGCCGGCCAATGCCCAACGCGGCTTGTGGCGAGCAAGGTCTTCACGGGGAACCTGATTACGGCGCAACAATAGCTCGCCATCGATGCCGGCCATCCGTCGATCCCCCCAATTTAAGTCAGGGCGATGTGCTTGAAAGCGCAATGATTCCTGTTACTTGCGGCACAGGGCGAGTGCGTTTGGGTTGGGCAAGAATTGGTATGATTTCATCGAATATGGAATGCCCGCGCTGTCATGGCAGCGGCAGGGTTTTCGACTGCTCCAAGTGGTATGCGTCAAACGGGCACTGCTGCCCGCATGGAACCCATCGGGGCGGCTGCCCCGGAAAGACGGGCGCCTGCGCGGAATGCGACGGCCTTGGGACGATGGCGGAGCCTCCGCTGAGAGCCGTGGCGTAATCTGCGAGAGCGGCCCACGCCGCTGATGACGGCGCGGAGGCGCCCGAACGAGCATATCTTACTCTGTTGGTGTTTCTACGGGTGGTGCGGTCAGAACCGTGATGTCCATCCTGGCGATCTTGGATGCCGCGCGGCCTTGCGCGCCAGCATCCATATCGCCGCCTGCGGCAACCATGATTTTGGCCAGATGTCCTACGGCGTCCGCGCTGCGGCCCGGCGAAAATCCTTCGCCGGCTTGCGGCTTCCCCACTGCCGTTTGTTTTTCCGGGACATGCGGATGTTGACTTGCGATAGCGGAAACCATTGAACCTCCTGTGGCGACGCTTCGAACATTATATTAGCGTTGACTGTTGCGAGGCTGACCTAGCCAGTCGCCAAAAACCGCACCAGGGAGTTCGAACAAACGATCGAGCCGCCCCACTACAAGGTGAGCTGGTACGGCAGTTCACCTTGTAGCGGATGTGAACGACGACCATGCAGCGGGCCATCCTGGCAGCGCCGCCCCTATCAAGGCTAAGCGGTGACCCCACCGCGACCTGACCTTGTGCCGTCCATCCAAGGAAATTGAGCAAGCGGTTCCTGCAGGATCTTGACGGATCTTGCGAAGCCGGTGACGGCATCGCGCGCCACCGTCAGCGGAACCTGGCCGTCGTGAGCACGCTGGCAGGCTCGAAAGGCCGTTTCGAAAATCGGACCCCGCCGTTCCCTTGGCCACTCGTCAAAGAAGTCGAACGCGTCGTCGAGGCAGCCCATTTCTTGAATGAACCCACCATTCTTGACCAGGACCGGTTGGTCGAACGTCCTGTCACTCATGTAATCCTCCATTCGGCACGGTGGGTTGTTGCTGGTTCGGGAAATCATGCGATTGCATGCTCCGGCTCGGCCAACATGCCGCCACCTCCACGCCCGGGCGGCACCGTTGCAAAGGCCGGGATTGGCGGCGGATCATCGTCGTCATCTCGCCAGGGGTGCCGCATCCAACCGAGACGGCTCTTCCTGCGGCGCCGGTCGAAAGACAGGCTGACGCTTGCCGACACCTTTGAAACACGCGTTTCCCGCCCGGATTCGTCCAGGAGGTGGAGCGCGCGAAGTATGTCGCTGACTTCCACGATGGCGCCGTTGTCCAATTGCCGCAACGCGGGATTGTCAGGAACCGCATGAATGTCGGAAGCCCAGAAAGCGAGCAAAGCCCGCTTTGCACCGATCGTCATCGTCTCCTCGTTCAGAACATCATCCGGCGTCCGCAACCCAGCGGGTTCCGCGGCAGAATTTTTCGGTTCGGGTTGGTGAAAACTGTAGGTTTCGGTTCTCATCTCCATTCTCCGCGATCTGTGCCTCCCGGCCGAACCGGGAGGCGGACCGTAGATCTAGGTTCCAGGGAATCAGGCGACCTCGCGTTGGGGCTCCGCATCCGAATCGATCGCCTGCGTCCTGTCGGGTCGCTTGAGCGAAACCGCTTTGGCTTCGGACCCTATCTCAATGCGCCGAGGCTTGAGTTCCTCGGGCACTTCGCGGATCAGGTCCACCGACAGCAAGCCATTCTCGAGGTTGGCCGCCTTGACCTTTACGTGGTCGGCAAGCTTGAACACCTGCTTGAAGTTGCCCGTCGCCAAGCCGCGATGAAGGACCTCCCGATTTTCCTGGTCGGGTTTCCTTTGGCCGATGACAGACAATTCGGGGCCGTTCTGCATGAGTTCGACCTCATCGAGAGCGAAGCCGGCGATAGCCATCGTAATGCGATAGTCGTGCTCGCCAATCTTCTCGATATTGTAGGGAGGCCAGTCAGAGCGCACGCTTTTTTCGAGCATATCGAAGAGACGGTCGAAGCCGACCGTTGTGCGGTAAAGAGGGGTATAATCAAAGCTTCTCATAGCCATATCCTCCGTGAAGCAACATGGGTTACGAGGCTGTCGCAGCGCCGCTGCGACGCCGGTATGTCGAGCCGAAGCCTCGACGGAAAACGATCTGGTAATCTTGGTTTTTTCCGTCAAGAGGGGCGTAAAAAATTTTCTGGCCGGCAGGCAGGTGCCCAAGGCGCTGCCTTGCGTGCTGCTGGCCGCTGCGCGATGTTGACGCCAGGGGTGGAGCGAATCATGCGAAAGATTTTGATGTCCGGACTACTGCTCGCGGTGGCCTTTTCCGCGAACCCGGCCCACGCGCTGGACAGCAGCGGCACGCCTGTGGTCGTGACCCCTCTTGCGTCGCGCACGACGACCGCGTCCGGCCAACCGATCACGTTGCCGCAGAAGAACGTGCAGGTGCTGGTCTCGACCTACGACATCGCGTCGGGCGCGACCTTGCCGGTCCACAGGCACCCCTTCCCGCGCTATGCGTATGTCCAAGCCGGCACGCTGAAGGTCACCAATGTCGAGACCGGCATCAGCAACACCTACAAGGCTGGCGATTTCATCATCGAAATGATCGGCCAGTGGCATCAGGCCACCAATATCGGGGATGTCGAGGTGAAGCTTCTGGTGATCGATCAGGTCGAGCAAGGCGCCAAGAATACGGAATTGCGCCAATAGCCGCCAAGTCTGTGGGCGAAGGCGGAAGGCTGTTCCCGCTTTCGCTGCGACCGGCCCGGTGCTAGGGCTGGCGAAAATCATGGACTGGATCTGCCCTTGACCAAAGCTCTCCGCCTGCCGCTGATCGAAATCTGTGTCGAAGGCATTGACGGCCTTCTCGCGGCGCAAGCCGCCGGCGCCGACCGGATCGAACTATGCGCCAGCCTCATCGAAGGCGGTATCACGCCGAGCCTCGGCACGGTCCGCGCCGCCCTCGAGCAGGCAAGTGTGCCGTTTCACGTCATGGTGCGGCCGCGCGGCGGCGATTTTCTCTACAGTGAGACCGAATACGCCTCGATGCTGGCCGATGTCTCGGCATTGCGCGAACTCGGCGTGCCCGGCGTGGTGTTTGGCTGCCTGAACGCCGATGGCACCATGGACGAGGCGCGCATGAGCGAACTGACGCAGGCGGCCGGCCCCTTGAACGTCACCTGTCATCGCGCCTTCGACATGACGCGCGACCCGGCCGAGGCGCTCGAATCGCTGATCCGCAGCAAGGTCGGCCGCGTGCTGACCAGCGGCCAGCGTGACACTGCTATCGAAGGCTTGCCGCTGTTGGCGGATCTGGTGCGGCAGGCCGGCGAGCGCATCGTCATCCTCGGCTGCGGCGGACTGGATTTGCACAACATTGCCGAAGTGCGCAGCAAAACCGGCCTGTCCGAAATGCATTTTGCCGCCCTCAAGGATGTGCCGAGTGCCATGGACTACCGCAATCCCCATGTCGGCATGGGTGGTTCCGATCTCGATCGCGAATACCGCAACACGCTCACCGACACACCGCTGGTGGCGGCAACGATCGCGGCAGCCAAGGCATGACCTCGACCCCTGCCCCGATAGCCCGTGTATCGGCCGCAGACGAAGCGGCGATCCTGGCGCTCAACAACGAGCATGCCGCAGAACTGTCGTGGCTGGAGGCTGAGCGGCTGTCCTTCCTGCTTGGCGAAGCGTTTTACACCAGGCGCATCGGCGATCTCGAAGCCTTCATCATGACCTTCGACCAGGACGCCCGCTACGACAGCCCGAATTTCCTCTGGTTTCGCGAACGCTACGAGCGCTTCGTCTATGTCGACCGCGTTGTCGTGGCGGCGCACGCGCGCGGCCGCGGCCATGCCCGCCGGCTCTATCAGGATCTGTTCGGCCATGTTGAGCGCGCCGGCTACAATCTGGTCACCTGCGAAGTCAACACCGACCCGCCGAACCCTGCCTCGGATGCCTTTCACGCCGCCCTTGGCTTCACTGAGGCCGGCGACGCAGTGATCCATGGCGGTAAGAAAGCAGTGCGCTATTACGTCAGATCGCTGCAGGCATAGAGAGGGCGGGCGCGCCGCAAGACGGCCTGAACGCCCTGTTGCTCACCAGTTGCGGTTGAGCCATTCGCGCGCCGGGCGCTCGATGAGGTAGTAGCTGCAGGCCGCACAAGCGAAGACTGCGGCCAGCATCGGCATCGGCATGACGCCTTGCTCATAGACGAATTTGTAGAACGGCTGCTGCCACAGATAGAGCGAGTACGACCACAGACCCAGCGTCGCCATCGGCCAGGAGGACAGCAATCCGGAAATATACCGTGGGCTGAAATCGAGTGCGTTGACGGCCAGAGCCAGCAGCGGCACCGCGAAGAGATAGTGGATCGGCGTCGGCACCTGATCCAGGAACAGGACAACGGCACAGAACGTCGCCACCAGGGCCACATGCTTGCCTCTCAAAAACGCCGGCAGCATGCCGTCGGCCTTCAGCAGGCAGATCGAAGCCGACAGCAGGATCGACGCGATGTGCACGTCGGTGCGCCAATAGGTGGTTTCGTAGTCCATCCCGAAGACCCAGTACGAAACCGCGCCATTGGCCATGGCCAGCAAGGCCAGCGCCAGGAGCAGCACGACCACGCGAGAGCGACTTGAGACGATGACGCTGATCAGCGCCAGGATGATGTAGGCGTGCTCCTCGATGCAGAGCGACCAGATATGGTCGAGCGCCCCTGCCCGCGTCACGAGAATGCCGGCATAGTTGTAGGTGAATGTCAGCGCCGTCAGCGCCGCCTTCCATTTGAAGGCGATGAATGTGCCGGACAGCGCAATCATCGCGACGACTACGAAGACCAAAAGAGCCGGATAGATGCGGGAGAAGCGGCGTTTGAAGAATTTTTTCAGCGGGTAGCGTTCGATGAACAGGATCTCGCCCATCAGCCGGCCGCTGAGCACGAAGAAGAATTCGACGCCCAGCACACCCAGATTGATTCCCGGAACCGGAAAGAAATGGCCGATCAGCACCAGTGCGATCGAAAGCCCGCGCCAGCCGTCGAGATAGGCCAGTCTTGTTCTGGTTGATTTGTCGGCGGCGGATCGGGACGGAACGACATGCGTCGCGGAAATGTCGGTCATGCCGATCCTCTCGCAAATAGGCATGCGAAAGGGCACGATATTTCGAACCCGGCTCGCATTCCCGCCCAAAACCATATTGCAGTGCAATATGGATTTGTGCAAGTGCGAGATTGCCGCCGGTGCAGTTCCAGGTGAAGTCTCGGCGAGACAAAATTGCTCAGGCAAACGATTGGTGCGGGGGCGATTCCATCAAAGTTTGGACAACTACAGGTCGCCACAAACGGAAAAGGGGCGCATGACCCCTTCTCCCTGTCCGCAACTGATCGTATCAGGCGTTGGCGGCAGCCACCGCGCGCTTGGCCATCACCGCGATCAGATTGGCGCGATAATCGGCCGAGGCATGAATGTCGGTCATCAAATTCTTCGCCGGCACTTTCACCCCTTCCAATGCCGAGGCCGCGAAGTTCCCGGCTAATGCTCCCTCAATCTCCTTCGAGCGGAAGACGCCGTCATCGCCGGCACCGGTGACTGCGACGCTGACGCCATCCTTGCCCTTGGCCACGAACACGCCGACGATGGCGTAGCGCGATGCCGGATTGCGGAATTTTTCATAGGCCGCCTTGCCCGGCGCGGTGAAGGTGACGGCGGTGACGATCTCGCCATCCTTCAACGAGGTCTCGAACAGGCCCTTGAAGAACTTGTCGGCAGCGATCTCGCGCTTGTTGGTGACGATGGTCGCGCCCAGCGCCAGCAGCGCCGCCGGATAATCGGCCGCCGGATCGTTGTTGGCGATCGAGCCGCCGATCGTTCCCTTGTGGCGCACCGCCGGATCGCCGATCAGCGATGCCAGATGGGAAAGCGCCGGACAGGCCTTCTTCAGCTTCTCGTCATTGGCAACAGCATTATGCGTGGTGGCAGCGCCGATGGTGACGGTCTTGCCCGACACCGTGACGCCCTGCAGCTCCGTGATCCGCGACAGGTCGACAAGGTCGGACGGCGCGGCAAGCCGCGTCTTCATCGCCGGGATCAGCGTCATACCGCCCGAAAGCAGCTTGGCGTCGCCGGTCTTGATCAGCTTGGCGGCATCGGCGACCGAGGCGGCGCGATGATAGTTGACTGCGTACATTTGTCTTTCTCCCCTGGGTGAAAGAGCGAGCAGGAAGTAGCGAACATTCTCTTCCCTATTCGCTACCCCTATTCGCCATTCGCGTTCAATGTTTCGTCGCGCGGATCGCGGCCCACACGGTGGACGGCGAAGCCGGCATGGCAAGATCGTTGCTGCCGATGGCGTCGGTGATAGCGTTGATCACCGCCGGCGGCGAGCCGATGGCGCCGGCCTCGCCGCAACCCTTGATCCCCAACGGATTGCCCGGGCAAGGGGTGTTCGAGGTCGATACCTTGAACGACGGCAGATCGCCGGCGCGCGCATGGTGTAGTCCATGTAGCTCGCGGTCAGCAATTGTCCGCTGTTGTCGTAATGGGCGCCTTCGAGCAGTGCCTGGCCAATGCCTTGCGCCAGCCCGCCATGCACCTGGCCCTCGACGATCATCGGATTGATGATGTTGCCGAAATCATCGGCGGCGACGAACTGGACGATCTCGGTCACGCCGGTTTCCGGGTCGACCTCGACCTCGCAGATGTAGCAGCCCGCGGGGAAGGTGAAATTGGACGGATCGTAGAACGCCGTCTCCTTCAGCCCGGGCTCCATGCCATCAGGCAGATTGTGGGCGGTGTAGGCGGCCAGCGCCATCTGGAACCACGGCACGTTCTTGTCGGTGCCGGCCACCTTCAGCGCGCCGTTCTCGATGATGATGTCGCCTTCGTCGGCCTCAAGCAGGTGCGCCGCGATCTTCTTGGCCTTGGCCTCGACCTTGTCGAGCGCCTTAACGATGGCTGACATGCCGACCGCACCCGAACGCGAGCCATAGGTGCCCATGCCCATCTGCACCTTGTCGGTATCGCCATGGACGATCGAGACCGAATCGAGCGGCACGCCGAAGCGCTCATTGACCAGTTGCGCGAAGGTCGTCTCATGGCCCTGGCCGTGGCTGTGGGAGCCGGTCAGCACCTCGATCGTGCCGACCGCGTTGACGCGCACTTCCGCCGATTCCCAAAGGCCGACACCGGCGCCGAGCGAGCCGACAGCCGCAGACGGCGCGATGCCGCAGGCCTCGATGTAGCAGCTCATGCCGATGCCGCGCAGCAACCCCTTGTTGGCGGCGGCGGCCTTGCGCTTGGCGAAGCCGGCATAGTCCGACGCCTGCATTGCCGCATCGAGCGAAGCGGCATAGTCGCCGGCGTCATAGCACATGATGACCGGCGTCTGATGCGGAAACGCTGTGACGAAGTTCTTGCGCCGCAGCTCGGCCGGCGAAACGCCGAACTGGCGGGCCGCCGTCTCCATCATGCGCTCCATGACGAAGGTCGCTTCCGGCCGCCCTGCCCCGCGATAGGCATCGACGGGCGCGGTGTTGGTGTAGATCGCCTTCACATTGGCGTGGATGGCCGGGATGTTGTACTGGCCCGACAGCAGCGTCGCATAGAGATAGGTCGGCGTCGCCGATGAAAACAGCGACATATAGGCGCCGAGATTGGCCTGGGTTTCCACCTTCAGGCCGAGGATCCTGTGGTCCTTGTCGAAGGCCATTTCAGCATGGGTGTGATGGTCGCGGCCATGCGCGTCGGTCAGAAAACTCTCGGTCCGGTCGGCCACCCATTTGACCGGCACGCCGGTCTTCTTCGACGCCCACAGGCAGACGATCTCTTCGGGATAGATGTAGATCTTCGAGCCGAAGCCGCCGCCGACATCGGGCGCGATCACGCGCAGCTTGTTTTCCGGCGCCACATTGTAGAAGGCGCTCATCACCAGCCGCGCCACATGCGGATTCTGCGAGGTCGTCCAGCAAGTATAGTGATCCTCGGCCTTGTCGTAATGGCCAAGTGCGGCGCGCGGCTCCATGGCATTAGGCACCAGCCGGTTGTTGATGATGTCCATCTTGACGACATGGGCCGCCTTCCCGAAGGCCGCCGCGGTGTCGTCGGCGTTGCCGATGTCCCAGTCGAAGATCAGATTGTTGTCCGCTTCGGGGTGGATCTGCGGCGCACCCTTGTCCATCGCCTTGGAGGCATCGACGACGGCCTTCAGCTCCTTGTAGGTGATCTCGACCGCCTCGGCGGCATCACGCGCCTGCCCCTTGGTCTCGGCGACGACGATGACGACGGCGTCGCCGACATAACGGACCCGGTCGAAGGCGAGTGGCGACCACGCTCCCATTTTCATCGGCGAGCCGTCCTTGGAGTGGATCATCCAGCCGCAGATGAGATTGCCGATGCCGTCGGCCTTGAGTTCCTTGCCGGTCAGCACGCCGATGACGCCGGGCATGCCTTGAGCCTTCTTCACATCGATCTTCTTGATCTGCGCATGCGCGTGCGGACTGCGCACAAAGGCGGCGTGCTTCATGCCGGGAACCACCATGTCGTCGACATAGCGGCCGGCGCCCGTGATGAACCGTTTGTCTTCCTTGCGCGCGACCCGAGCGCCAACACCTTCAATGCCCATCAGAAATTCCTCCGGAATTTATGGGAGTAGGGCAGTAGGGAGTAAGGGACTAGGGAAAAAGGGCCTCGTTGCGTTGGCCTTTTGCCCTACTCCCCTACTGCCCTACTCCCTTATTCCCTTGCCTAAGCAGCTTGTCTCGCCTTACCCTTGGACCCCTTCATCGTCGTCGATGCGGCGAGGATCGCCTTGACGATGTTGTGGTAGCCGGTGCAGCGGCAGATGTTGCCGTCGAGCTCGGCACGCACCGTCGCCTCGTCGAGCCCTTCGGGGTGGCGGCTGATCATGTCGGTCGCCGTCATGATCATGCCCGGCGTGCAGAAGCCGCATTGCAGCCCGTGATGTTCCTTGAAGGCGGCCTGCACCGGATGCAGGTCGGCGCCATTGGCCAGGCCCTCGATCGTCAGCACGGTGGAGCCGGAGGCCTGCACCGCGAGCATCGTACAGGATTTGACCGCCTTGCCATCGACGTGGACGACGCAGGCACCGCATTGCGAGGTGTCGCAACCGACATGCGTGCCGGTAAGGCCGAGATTTTCCCGCAGGAAGTGAACCAGAAGTGTTCGGTCCTCGGCAGCACCGCTGACCCGCTTTCCGTTCACCATCAACGAAACGTCCGACATGGTCCCTCCCTGGGTATCAACCTTGGTATCCACGCTGCCGACGCGGTATTCGCGCTTCGGTGGTGCATTATTCGTACACCGCACATCGGACAAAAAACAGCACGTCGCAAACGCGGAACATTGTACTTTCGGTCATGGCCGCGCCCAAACATGCGGTGCCGGTGGCCCCATTGCCAAACCGCCGATTGAAGGCAACAATGTCGGTCGACGCCCGCGCGCCAGAAGCATTTAAAAACAGCCGCGCACAAAAAAGCGTCGGAGGAAATGCGGAGAACATCGCTGGCCAATTCACAGACGCGCTATGCATGCGGCCTGTCGGCGCTCACCACGGACGAGCCCGACATGGAGGCGTTCGCCAAGGCGATCGCACTGGAAGCAGCCGCCATCGACGCAGGCTTTGCCCTGCTGTTCTTTTCGCAGAGCCTGGTCGAAGCCAGCGCCCTTTCCCAGGCGCTCATGACCCACGCACCGGCGCTCCACCACGCCGGCTGTTCGACTGCCGGCGAGATCACGCCGCAAGGTCTCGAGGATGGCCATGTGCTGGCCATGCTGCTTCCGTCCACCGCGTTCACCGCCGTCAGCGTGATGGTCGAAAATCTGTCCTCGTCGGGTATGGACAGGATCACCGGCGAGGTGGAGACCCTGCGGCGATCGCTGCGCGCGCGCCTTGGTTGCGATCGGACCAAAGGCACTTTCGCGCTCTGCTTCATCGACGGGCTCTCTTATGCCGAAGAAGCGGTGAGTTCAGCCATCCACTGGGGCCTCGATGACATTCCGCTGCTTGGCGGCTCCGCCGGCGACGATCTGAAATTCGAGACGACGCGCCTGATCTCGAACGGCAAGGTCACCTCCGACAGCGCCATCATCGTGCTGATATCGACCGAAATTCCCTTCCATGTCTTCAAGACCGACAATTTCGTTCCCACCGATGAAAAACTGGTGGTGACGGCTTCCGATCCCGATCACCGCATCGTGCGCGAGTTCAATGCCACCAATGCGGCGCAGGAATATTCCGCGTCCGTCGGCATCGTCGCGCAGATGCTGACGCCACTGAGCTTCGCCTCGCATCCCGTGGTGGTGAAGGTGGGCGGCCAATATTATTGCCGGTCGATCCAGAAGATGCATGCCGACGGCTCGCTGTCGTTCTTCTGCGCCATAGACGATGGCGTCGTGCTGTCGATCGCTCAACCCAAGGACATGGTCGAATCGACGCGCGCCGCCCTGCGCGATGTCGAGGAGAGGCTTGGCGGTATCGACATGATCCTCGGCTTCGACTGCGTGCTGCGCCGGCTGGACGCGCGCAATCGGCAGGTGTTTCGCGAGATCTCGGAACTCTACCGGGTCAACAATGTCATCGGCTTCGGCACCTATGGCGAACAGTACCGGTCGATGCATCTGAATCAGACTTTTACCGGCATCGCCTTTGGCGAGCGCCAGGCGGCGGAATAGGACGGCGCAACAAGATGCCGCTGAGGGACATAAACGATCTTGAAAAGCTGAAGAAGATCAACGCGGCACTGGTCAGCCGCGTCGAGCGCTCGATGGACCAGCAAGGCAACGCCTTTTCGCTGTTTCAGACCGCGATCTCGCTGGAAAACCGGGTGCGCACCCGCACCGAGGAACTGCACTCGACCTTGCGGCGGCTGGAGCAGTCGAACATCGACCTCAGCGCCGCCAAGGAAAACGCCGAATTGGCGAACCTGTCGAAAACCCGTTTCCTCGCCGCTGCCAGCCACGACGTGCTGCAGCCGCTGAACGCGGCCCATCTCTCGGTTTCGGCGCTCGCCGAAGTTCAGACCAGTGACGAGGGCAAGAAACTGGTGCGGCAGGTCGAGCGCTCGCTGGAGACGATGGAGGACCTGCTGCGAACCCTGCTCGACATATCAAAGCTCGATGCCGGCGTGGTGCAGCCCGACATGAGCGATGTCAGCTTGGAGGCGCTGTTCTCGTCGCTCCGCTCGGATTTCCTGCCGGTGGCGGAGATGAAAGGCCTGTCGCTGAAATTCCGGCCGGTCCATGCGGTGGTCCGCTCCGACCGCACGCTGCTGCGCCGCATCCTGCAGAACATTCTTTCCAACGCGCTGGGCTATACACGCTCGGGCGGCGTGCTTGTCGGCACCAGGCATCGCGGCGACACCATCCGCATCGACGTCGCCGATACTGGCTGCGGCATTCCCGACGACCAGCGCGAGGCGGTGTTCGAGGAGTTCCACCGCGGCACCTCGCCGGCCAATGCCGAACTGGACGGTGGCGGTCTCGGGCTCGGGCTTGCCATCGTGCGCCGCATGGCCAGCGCGCTCGGCCATCCCGTGACATTCTCGTCGAAGGTCGAACGCGGCACGATCTTCCACATCGATGTTCCCGTCGGCATCGGTGCGCCAACCGATGCCATCGCCAGGGTTGCCGACATGGAACGGCCGCGCGGCTATGGCCTGTTCGGCACCAAGGTGCTGCTGGTCGAGAACGATATCGAAGTGCTGCAGGCCATGACCTTCCTGCTCGAACGCTGGCAATGCCTGGTGCGGGCCGCGACCTCGACCGACGATGCGCTCGACATGCTTGGCGACACCGACTGGGTGCCCGACATCGTCATTGCCGACCAGCATCTCGACGGCGGCGATCTCGGCACCACGACCATCGCCGAAGTCCGCGACTATCTCGGCCGCGCCGTGCCGGCGCTGATCGTCACCGCCGACAGTTCGGAAGCAGTCGCCAAAGCCGCCCGCTCCGGCGGCATCGAACTGATGCGCAAGCCGCTGAAACCGGCGCAGCTAAGGGCCCTGCTGGCGCATTTGCTGGCTTAGCTTCATACCCTCCCATTGATGGGAGGGTTAAGTTCAAAACCCCGCCTGATCCCTGAAAAGCTCCGCATTGTCCAGCTTCGACACCTCGATCACCGCTTGCGTGCGGCTATACACATTGAGCTTGCGCAGTATCTCCGAGACATGCGCCTTCACGGTCGTCTCGCCCACCTGCAACTCGTAAGCGATCTGCTTGTTGAGCAGGCCCTGGCGCAGCATTTGCAGCACGCGCAGTTGCTGCGGCGTCAGCGTCGACAGGCGCTGCACCATGTCGGCGCGGTCGACGCTTTCGGCGTCCGGCGTGCGGCCCTCATAGGTTTCCGGCACATAGATCGCGCCTTCCATCACCGAGCGTATGGCGGCGGCGAGGTCGCTCTTGCGCGCCGATTTCGGGATGAAGCCGGCCGCGCCGTAGGACAGCGCCTCGGAAATGATCTTCGGCTCCTCATAGCCTGAGACGATGACCACGGGCAGGCGCGGATAGCGGGTCCGGAGTTGCAGCAGCCCGTCAAAACCGTGCACGTCGGGCATCGAGAGGTCGAGAAGCGCGAGGTCGAACGGCTTGGCATCGGCCAGAAGATCGAGCGCCTCGGTGATCGAGCGCGCCTCCACCGTGTCGACTTCCGGATAGGCCATCTGCACGGCGCTGTGCAGCGCCTCGCGAAACAGCGGATGGTCGTCGATGATCAGGAACCGGGCGCGATCGTGGGTTGCGGTCATGGGGTTCATTTCAGTTCGTGAGCGATTAGAATAACCTCTCCACCATGGCCAGATTATTGCCAAATAGTATATCGCCATCTCCGGCGGAAAGTGCCGCCGGCACTTTCTCGACCAAATCGCCTTGTCCAGGCCCCAAATCGGTCGGATGTTCCGGCAACCAAGCAGAGACCCTTGATGACAGAGTTCGTCCTTCCCCTGCCCGCAACCGCATCGGTGGCCGTTGCGGGTTCGTCCGATCGTTTCGCGGTGCGCCGTATCTACTGCGTCGGCCGCAACTACGCGGCGCATGCCCGCGAATTCGGCAATGACGAGCGTGATCCGCCCTTCTTCTTCACCAAGCCGGCCGACGCGGTGGTCGATTCCGGCACCGCTATCCCCTACCCGCCGCTGACGGCCAATCTGCACCACGAGATCGAGCTGGTGGCTGCGATCGGCAAAGCCGGCTTCCGCATTCCCCGCGACAAGGCACTGGACCATGTCTGGGGCTATGGTGTTGGCATCGACCTCACCCGCCGCGACCTGCAGGACGAGGCCAAGAAGGCCGCCCGGCCCTGGGACTGGTCGAAGGCCTTCGACCGCTCCGCCCCTTGCGGCCCGTTGGTGCAAGCGCAGGAATCCGGCCATCCACGGAAGGGCCGCATCTGGCTCGCCGTCAACGGCAAGATCAGGCAGGATGCCGACCTCGCCGAACTGATCTGGCCGATATCGGATATCGTGTCGATCTGCAGCGAGGCGATAGAACTCGAGCCCGGCGACCTGATCTTCACCGGTACGCCGGCAGGCGTCGGCGCGGTTGGCCCCGGCGACACGATGACCGGCGGCGTCGACGGCATCGGGACCATCGAAGTGACCATCGGCCAGCCGAAGTGAGGCCATGAGCGAACTCGTCCTGCACAACTACTACCGTTCCTCCACCTCCTATCGGGTGCGGATCGCGCTGGAGATGAAGGGGCTGAGCTACGACTACGTCCCGCATCATCTGCGCCATGGCGAGCATCTGGAACCAGCCTATCTCGCGGTCAATCCGCAAGGGCTGGTGCCGGCGCTGATCCTCGGCGACGGCGCGCTGCTGACGCAATCGCTGGCGATCATCGAATTCCTCGACGAGACCAGCCCGGAACCACCGCTGCTGCCGAAGGCCCCGGCCGGACGGGCTCGGGTCAGAATGCTGGCGCAGATGATCGCCTGCGACATCCACCCGGTGAACAATCTGCGCGTGCTGACCTCGCTGCGCACCCTGTTCGGCGCCGGCGACGAAGATATCACCAATTGGTTCCGTCACTGGGTGAACGAGGGCTTTCAGCCGCTTGAAAAGATCATGGCGTCGGCGGCGGAGACGGGTACATTCTGCCATGGCGACGCGCCGGGCCTGGCCGACATCTGCCTCGCCGCGCAGATTGCCAGCAACGCCCGCTTCGGCGTCGACTTGACCCCCTACCCGACGATCGCGCGCATCAACGCCGCCTGCATGGCGCTGCCGGCCTTCCAGAAAGCCGCGCCGCAGAATCAGATCGATGCCGAGTAGAAAAGCCACCGACCCAGGTGAAGCCAAGGCGCTGGCCGATATAGAGGCTTATGGCTGCCACATCTTGCATGTGCTGGAGGAAGGCGACGATCCGCCTTTCACCTATTCGGTTGGAATAGAGCACAACTTCAAGGCGCCGGAACTCATCGTCATCGGCCTGAAGCCGGAAATCTCCCAGTTCATCATCAACGAGTATTGCAGCCGCGTCCGCTCCGGCGAGGTTTTCCAACCAGGGCAGCGATCGTCCGGTTTTATCGAACGTTTCGACTGTCAATTCGGCGCCGTTCATATCGACCACTACCGCGAGCATTTCGGCTGGGACCTCCGGTTCTACGACGGCCTGGATTTCGGTGTTCTCCAGCTGATCTATCCCACTGTGGACGGCATCTGGCCGTGGCAGGCCCAGGCGAGCGACTGGTTCCGAGCCTGGCAGCCGCTTCTCGACACCGCGCCGTCGCCATAGGCCTATCTGCCGACGCGCAGCGTCAACGCCCAGAACAGCAACGCCAACAGGCCGATGCCGGCCCCAAGCACACAGACGCCGCTCCAGCCCATTGCACCATAAGCCATGGTCGAGGCGATCGAGCCCAGGGCGCTGCCGACCGAGTAGAAGATCATGTAGCCGCCAACCAGGCGGCTGCGCGCATCCGGGCGGCGGGCGAAGATCAAGCTCTGGTTGGTGACGTGGACGGCCTGGATCGCCAGATCCAGCATGACTATGCCGGCAATGAGCAGCCACAGCGACATGCCCATGAAGGCGATAGGCAGCCAGGCTGCCATCATCAGCAGCAGGCCGAGTCCCGTGACCAACTGGCCGTGGCCGCGATCGACGAGGCCGCCGGTCCAGCGCGCACCGAGCGCGCCGGCGACGCCCGCAAGGCCGAAAAGCCCGATCTCGGTATGCGAAAGTGAAAATGGCTCGGCGCTCAACGGCAGCACCAGCGGCGCCCACAGCACGTTGAAGCTGGCGAAGATCAGCATGGCCAGCACCGCCCGCACGCGCAGCAGCGGCTCCTGTACGAACAGCAGCAGCACCGAAGCGAGCAGGCGCGGATAGGATGTGCGTGGCCGCTCCGCCTCGTGGCGCGGCAGGATCAGGTAGAGAACCATCGCCATGACGAGCGTCAACATGGCCGAGACAAGATAAACCCAGCGCCAGCCGGCGAAATCGGCGACGACGCCCGAAGCGAAGCGGGCAAGCAGGATGCCCAGGATGACACCGCTGGTGACGGTGCCGACCGCCCGCCCCCGCTGCGACGCTACGGCGAGGTCGGCAGCGAAGGCGACCAGCACCTGCACCACCACCGCAAGCAGCCCGACCACCGCCAGGCTCGCCAGCAGCATCGCCGCGTTGGGCGCGACCCCAACCGCCACCAGCGCCACGGCAGACAGAATCGCCTGCCCGGCAATCAGCTTGCGGCGATCGAACAGGTCGCCCAGCGGCACGATGAAGAACAGGCCGAGCCCATAGCCGATCTGCGTTACCGTCACCACGATGCCAACCGAGGCCGGCGCGATAGCAAAATCATGCGCCATGGCGTCGAGCAGCGGATGGGCGAAATAGACATTGGCAACGCTCAGGCCGCAGGCGATGGCGAAGATCAGCGCGGTCAATCGTGACAATCCCGCAGGCGGCGGCGCCACCCGAGGCGGCCCATCGGATTGCTCAAGGCTTGTTGCACCGCTGTTCGCCACCTGCATGTTCATGTCTGCTCTCTCCATAAAAGGTTTCAACTTGAAACCTCTTGCTGGATAGGCAGAACAGTTTTATGTTGCAACCGAAAATCGAATGTTGGACCAACGACTGCCATGGTGAAACGAACGAGCCACCACGAAGCGGATTGCCTCATAGCGCGACCACTGGACGCGATTGGCGACTGGTGGTCGCTGCTCATCGTGCGCGACGCCTTCGACGGCTTGCGGCGCTTCGGGGAGTTCCAGAAGAGCCTCGGCGTCGCCAAGAACATCCTGTCGTCGCGGCTGCGCAATCTCGTCGCGCATGGCATCCTCGAAACGGTCCCGGCACCCGACGGCAGCGCGCACCATGAATATGTGCTGACGCAAAAGGGACGCGGCCTGTTCTATGTCCTGGTTGCCCTGCGGCAATGGGGCGAGACCTACTTCGCCGGACCGGGCGAACCCTATACCTTCATGGTCGACAATCTCACCGGCCGGCCGATCAAGCGCCTGGAAGTCCATGCCGAGGACGGGCGGCAGCTTGCCCCCGGCGAAACCCGGCTTGCCGACTTTCGCAACCGCGAAACCGGCTGAGAGCTGCTGCCTGCCAACAAGCGTGGCGGAATCGATTTCTGCTCGACCAGACAGGGAATCGGCTATCGTTTCCTGCAGCACAGAGGGTGGAGTGACCAATGAAAGCCGTCGTCTTCGAGAAATTCGGCGAAGCGCCGACGATCCAGACCGTTCCCGATCCGAAGCCGGCAGCCGATGGCGTCGTCATCAAGGTCGAGGCGACCGGTCTGTGCCGCAGCGACTGGCATGGCTGGATGGGTCATGACGACGGCATCACGCTGCCGCATGTGCCGGGCCACGAACTGGCCGGCATCGTCGTCGCCGCCGGCAAGCAGGTCACCCGCTGGAAGGCCGGCGAGCGCGTCACGGTGCCGTTCGCCGTTGGCTGCGGCCGCTGCTTCGAATGCAATTCGGGCAATCACCAGGTCTGTGAGCACCAGACGCAGCCTGGCTTCACCGGCTGGGGCTCGTTCGCCGAATATGTCGCCATCGAGCACGCCGACACCAATCTCGTGCGCTTGCCCGACGAGATGGAATTCGCCACCGCCGCCAGCCTCGGCTGCCGTTTTGTCACCTCGTTTCGAGCCATTGTCGACCAGGGCCGGGTGAAGCCGGGCGAATGGGTCGCGGTGCATGGCTGCGGCGGCGTCGGCCTGTCGGCTATCATGATCGCCAGTTCCATGGGCGCCAATGTCATCGCCATCGATCTCACGGACGAGAAACTGGATTTCGCCAAAAAGATCGGCGCCGTCGCCACCATCAATGCATCTACGACGCCGAACGTGGTCAAGGCGGTCAAGCAGATCACCAATGGCGGCGCGCATATGTCGATGGACGCGCTCGGCCACCCCACCACCTCGTTCAATTCGATATCCAATCTGCGCCGGCGCGGCCGCCATGTGCAGGTCGGCCTGATGCTGGGCGAGCATGCCCGGCCGCAGGTGCCGATGGACAAGGTGATCGCCTTCGAACTCGAAATCCTCGGCAGCCACGGCATGCAGGCCTACCGCTACCAGGCGATGATGGACATGATCCGCAACGGCAAGCTGAAGCCCGAACTGCTGGTCGGCAAGAGAATCAGTCTCGACGAGGCGCCCGCGGCCTTGATGGCGATGGGCGGCTTCGAGGGCATTGGTATTGGAGTGGTGACGAAGTTCTAAAGCGCGTCGCGTTTGAACGGATCCAGGCGACGCGCTTTAGGTCCTTGTTTTTATGCATGTCGTTCTCCCAAAACCGGGGCCACTTTTGGGCGACATGCATTGGGCGAGGACGGCACCGTCGTCAGGCGATCGCGCGTCGTGGCAATTCCTGCTTCGCGAATCGCTTGGCGCCTACGACGCAGAGCACGACGCCAAGCGTGACGACCACCATCAGCGGGCTGACCTGCTCGTGCAGCAGCGTCGCTGCGAGTGCCAATCCGAAAAATGGCTGCAGCAGCTGCAACTGCCCGACCGCGGCGATGCCGCCTTGCGCCAGCCCGCGATACCAGAACACGAAGCCGATCAGCATGCTGAACAGCGAGACATAGGCAAGCCCTATCCACGCACTGACGCCGACGCCGTCGAACGACGGCGGCATGGTCATCAGCGTCAGCACCAGCATGATCGGCAGCGACAGCACCAGCGCCCAGCAGATCACCTGCCAGCCGCCGAGCTTGCGTGACAGCGCGGCGCCCTCGGCATAGCCCAGGCCGCAGGCGATGATGGCAGCCAGCATCAGACCATCGCCGACCGGCGAGGCCGTCACGCCCTGCGTCAGGGCAAAACCCGCGACCAGCGCGCTGCCGATGCATGAAAACAGCCAGAACGCCGGGCGCGGACGGTCGCCGCCGCGCAGCACGCCGAAGATCGCGGTCGCCAACGGCAGCAGGCCGACGAAGATGATGGAATGGGCCGTGGTGACGTGCTTGAGCGCCAACGCGGTCAGCAAGGGAAAGCCCACAACCACGCCAAGTGCGACGATCACCAGCGACAGCAGATCGCCGCGCTCCGGGCGTTTCTGCCGGAACAGAAGCAGCAGCGCCAGGCCAAGCAGGCCGGCAATCGCCGCCCGGGCCGAGGTCAGGAATGTCGGATCGAAATCCCTGACCGCCACGCGCGTTGCCGGAAGCGAGCCGCTGAAGATCAACACGCCGATGAATCCATTCATCCAGCCGTTCGCGGTCTTGTCCATCGTATGCTCCGTTTGTCGGCTCCGTATCGCGCGGAGCCGGTGGTATCGCCAGAGACAATGCGGTACAATTATGCAAAACTGTCATGCTTAGCCGAGCAGTACGGATGGACAAACAGACCACAGGAAGCGAGAGCAGCGGAACGCTGGTCGAAGGTGTCATGGCGACGATCCGCCAGCGGATCGGGGCGCGCAGCCTGACGCCGGGAGCGCAATTGCCGTCGATCCGCGCCTTTGCCAAGTCCATGCGAGTGTCCAAATCCACCGTGGTCGAAGCCTATGAGCGGCTCGCCGCCGAAGGCGTGATCCGCTCGCGGCCGGGCTCGGGTTTCTATGCCGCCGGCTCGCTGGCGCCGCTGTCGCTGGCCGAGATTGGTCCCCGCCTCGACCGCGCGGTCGATCCACTCTGGATCTCACGCCAGTCCCTGGAGGCCGGTGACGACATGCTGAAGCCCGGCTGCGGCTGGCTGCCGGCCTCGTGGATGCCGCAGGCAGGTCTGCGCCGGGCACTGCGCACGGTAGCGCGTGCCGACGATGTCGCACTGGCCGATTACGGCACGCCGCTCGGCCTGCCGCCGCTGCGGCAATTGCTGGCGCGGCGTATGGCCGGGCACGGCATCGAGGCCTCTTCCGAGCAGATCATGCTGACGGAATCAGGCACGCAGGCCATCGACCTGTTGTGCCGGTTCCTGATCGAGCCCGGCGACACCGTGCTGGTCGACGACCCCTGCTACTTCAACTTCCACGCCTTGTTGCGCGCCCACCGGGCCAAGGTCGTCAGCGTTCCCTACACGCCGTCGGGGCCGGACATCGATCTGTTCGCGCAGGCGCTGGCCGAGCATCGGCCGCGCCTCTACATCACCAATTCCGCCATCCACAACCCGACCGGCGCGGTGCTGTCGCCAGTCACCGCCCATCGGCTGCTCAAGCTCGCCGACCAGTCGGAATTGACTATCGTCGAGGACGACATCTTCGCCGATTTCGAACATGCGCCCGCCCCCAGGCTGGCGGCGTTCGATGGCCTGAGCCGCGTCGTCCACATCGGCAGCTTCTCCAAGACGCTGTCGGCGTCGGTTCGCTGCGGCTTCATCGCAGCCCCCCGCGACTGGATCGAGCCCCTGACCGACCTGAAGATCGCCACCACCTTTGGCGGCGGCCGGCTTGCGGCCGAACTGGTGCTGACGCTGCTCAAAGACGGCAGCTACCGCAAGCACATGGATTTGCTGCGCGCACGGCTTGCGCGCGCCATGGGCGAGACCAGCGTTCGTCTGAAGGCGATCGGCATCTCACCCTGGATCGACCAGCCGGCCGGCCTGTTCCTGTGGTGCAGTCTGCCGGATGGCGTCGATGCGGCCGAAGTCGCCCGCCGCGCGCTGGCCGACAACATCGTGCTGGCGCCCGGCAACGCATTCAGCCTGTCCGGGACGGCTGGCCGCTTCCTGCGCTTCAACATCGCCCAATGCACGGACGAGCGGATTTTCAGGGTGATCGAGGCTGCGATGACGCGACCAAGCTGATCCTGTTGCCTGGACAAACTCCGGCTGCTAAGGGACGGATCTGCGCGTCGAGAGAATATCCGCGCGATCCGGGATAGCGACTATGGGAACCAGCAAGTCAGCAGACAAGTAGGCCGCAACAGCACTTCGTTGTTGCGGCGGCCCGTCATTTCCCATCTTCAGTGAGAACGGCAGATCGCCGCCAAATGTAGCCATTTGAGCGGATGTTCAATCATGCCTTTTCCAAAAAACCCGACATGGACCACTTCCCTGCCAGCAGCCATGGTGCTGATGGCGCCTTTCGACATCCTGGCCTCGCTGGCCATGGATATCTACCTCCCGATCGTCCCGGCGATGCCGGAGATCCTCAAGACATCGCCTGATGTCATCCAACTGACGCTGAGCCTCTACATGATCTGTCTTGGGCTCGGCCAAATCGTCTTCGGCCCGATTTCCGACAGGATCGGCAGGCGTCCGGTGCTGATCGGCGGCGCGCTTTTGTTTGCAGGCGCTTCCGTCCTGCTCGCCTGCACCTCGCTGGCCATGGTGTTCGTTGCCTTGCGGGTCGTGCAGGCCATCGGTGCATCCGCCGTTCTCGTTGCGACCTTTGCAACGGTTCGCGACGTCTATGCGCAGAGGCTTGAAAGTGCAGTCATCTACGGCCTGTTCAGTTCGATGCTGGCCTTCGTGCCGGCGTTAGGGCCGATTGCCGGTGCGTTGATCGCCGACAATCTCGGCTGGCGCGCGATCTTCCTGACGCTCGGCGGTCTGGCGGTAGCCGCCACCCTCAATGCATGGCCGAGATGGCATGAAACACGACTATTGAATGGCAACGACAGGCGAATGGCGTTTCGTCCCATTCTCTCCAGCTTCGCCTTCTGGGCGTATACGCTCGGCTTCAGTGCCGCCATGGGCGCCTTCTTCGTGTTCTTTTCGACGGCGCCCCGGGTGCTCATGGACCGCGCCGGCTTTTCACAGCTCGGTTTCAGCCTGGCCTTCGCCACCGCGGCGCTGGTGATGATCGTGACCACCCGCTTCGCCAAAAAGTTCATTGCACGTTGGGGCATTGCGGGCAGTGCTATCAGAGGCATGGCGATGTTGCTGCTCGGCGCGGCTCTGCTGGCGGCCGGGCAACTGTTCGCGGCGCCGTCCTTCGCGACATTCGTCTTACCGATGTGGGTCGTTGCCGCGGGTATCGTCTTCGCTGTCTCAGTCACCGCGAACGGTGCACTCGAGGCGTTCGGCGATGTCGCGGGAACCGCCGTCGCGCTCTACTTCTGCATCCAGAGCCTTGTCGTCGGCATCCTCGGCACGCTGTTCGTCATCCTGCTTGATGGAGACACGGCGTGGCCGCTGGTGGGCTACTGTTCGGTCATGGCGACGCTCACACTAGGCGCACTGAGGCATTTGCAGAAACGCCAAACCGAATAGACGGGACAGATGAGAAGCCTGGGCGGTTGGCGCAGGCTTCTCATCGTTGTCAGCGTGACGCCGCGCAGACCTCCCGCACGCGGTCGCGCAACCAGCGTTGCGCCGGATCGGCGTCGAGGCGCGGATGCCAGAGCATGGAGATGGTGACCTCGGCGGTGGCAACCGGCAGGGGAAAACTGTGCATGCCGGTGCGTGCACCCTCGGTATGCCGCTCCGGAACGCTTGCGATCAGGTCTGATGTGCGGGCCATGGCAAGGGCTGCCGAGAACCCGGAAACCATGCACACGACCGTCCGCTTCAGCCCGAGCCGGTTCAAAGCCTCGTCGATCGGCCCTTTCTCGCGGCCACGCCGTGAAACGCTGATGTGCCGGCCTGCGGCATAGCGCTCCGGCGTCACCGCGCCCTCGCTCAACGGATGGCCCATTCGCACGGCGCCGATGAAGCAGTCGCGAAGCAATGCCTGGATGCGCACCTCCGGTCCGGTCTCGCCAGCGACGCCTATGTCCAGGTCGATCGCCGCGTCGCGCAGCGACATGACGTCTCTATCGGACTTCGGCGCAAAGCGCAGCCGCACGCCGGGCGCATCGGCCTGGATACGGGCAACGAGACGAGGTGCGAATTCTTCGACGAAGCTCTCATTGGTGCGCAGCGTGAAGACCCTGTCCAGGCTCGGGAGATCGAGCAAGGTGGCAGGGCGCAGCAGCGCCTCCGCATCCTGGACGACACGGCCCACCTGTTGTCGCAGTTCTTCCGCACGCGGCGTCGCCACCAGGCCGCGACCGGCGCGAACCAGCAGCGGATCGCCCGTAGCCTCGCGCAACCGCGCCAGCGTCCGGCTCATCGCCGAGGGGCTGAGGCGCAGGCGGCTGGCGGCACGCGCCACGCTGCCTTCGGCCAGCAGGACGTCGAGAGCGAACAGTAAGTTGAGATCGGGTGACGTCATCGGCAGATCATGGCATGATATGGCGCCAAACGCACGAATAAGATGCAAATGCTGCGCCTTCCGCCACATTGGCCAACGAATTAGATCTCCAGCAGTTCCGGTTCTGGGGCTGATGGAAGGAGATCGCCGTGGCAATTGCCGAGCAAAATCTGGACGAGCGCGCATCGGCGCCGCCGCGGATGCAATCCGCCCAATGGGCGCTGGCAAGCCTGTCGCTCGCCACGCTGCTGTCGTCGCTGGGAACCAGCATTGCCAGCGTCGGGCTGCCGTCGCTGATGCAGAATTTCGGCGCGACGTTCCAGTCCGTGCAATGGGTTGTTCTGGCCTATCTGCTCGCCATCACCACACTGATCGTCAGCGCCGGCCGGCTGGCCGACATGTTTGGACGCCGGCCGTTGCTGCTTGGCGGCATTGCGCTGTTCACATCGGCATCGGTGCTCTGCGGCCTGGCGCCGACACTGTGGCTGCTGATCGCCGCACGCGCCGTGCAGGGACTTGGCGCGGCGCTGATGATGGCGCTGACGCTGGCCTTTGTCGCCGAAACCGTGACCAAAGACAGAATTGGCAGCGCCATGGGTCTGCTCGGCGCCATGTCCGCGATCGGCACGACACTTGGCCCCTCGCTCGGCGGCCTTTTGATCGCCGGCTTTGGCTGGCGCGCGATCTTCCTCGTCAATGTCCCGCTGGGTGTGCTCACCTTCGCTCTCGCCTGGCGTGCCTTGCCGACGCGCAGCAAGACAGCGCAGGCCGACCGAGGCACGTTCGATGTCATGGGCACTGCCCTGCTGGCCTTGACGCTGGCCGCCTATGCACTGGCCATGACGCTTGGCAGAGGCAATTTCGGACCGCTCAACGTTGGCCTGCTGGTCGCTGCCGGCATCGGTGTTTTTCTTTTCGCCGCCGCGCAGGCGAGTGTGAAAAACCCCTTGATCCAGCTTGCCAGCTTCCGCGACTTCCAACTGAGCGCCAGCCTCGCCATGAGCCTCGTTGTCGCGACGGTAATGATGGCGACTTTGGTGGTTGCCCCGTTCTATCTTTCGCGAGGACTTGGGCTCGATGCCGCAATGGTCGGCCTCGTGCTGTCGACCGGGCCGCTTGTCTCGGCCCTGTCGGCGCTGGTGGCTGGACGCCTGACCGATCGCTTCGGCGCCCACAAGATGATGGTCGCCGGCCTGCTCAGCCTCACGACAGGCACGTTCCTGCTGTCGCTCGCCATGGTGACGCTCGGCATTGCCGGCTATGTCGTTCCGATCACCGTCACCTGCATCGGCTACGCGCTGTTCCAGACATCCAACAATGCAGCCGTCATGGCCGGCATCAGTGCCGGCCAGCGCGGCGTCGTCTCCGGCCTGCTCAACCTTTCGCGCAATCTCGGGCTGATCACCGGCGCCTCGTTGATGGGTGCCATATTCGCCGTCGCATCGGCCGAAAAGCACCAAAGCATTGGTCTTCTGAGTTCCGAGGCCGCCCGGGGGATGCAGGTCACATTTCAGA
>NZ_RZTC01000058.1:0-41051 GCF_004023165.1 Mesorhizobium sp. M7A.F.Ca.MR.176.00.0.0
AAGCCAGCAACGGTCATTATCATTTGCGTACAAGGAGGCGCTTGGTAAAAATCGTACAAATTTCTTTGGAGGCGCCGGCGTGTGTTTCGAGACGCTAACGCATGCAAGGATAGGCCGGAAACTGCGCTGCCTTAAGCGGCCTCTATCTCTGCCGACTTAACGATGCTGTTCGTCATGATCTTTGGCGATGGATGATCCCTTCGATGACTCTCGCCTCGGCATCGCATTCCGCCGCCCGCGCGGCCATGTGCCAAGCTGTGTCTTTCCCGAGCGGCTTGACTTTTGCCGTCCGTATCTGGAACTCAGCTCTGGCGCGCCCTGAGAAGGCAAGCAACTGCCCACGGAGAATGCGGAACAGGCTCCTTGCAGTCTCATCCAAGTGCAAGGATAACTCGTGGAAACACCCTAGCAGAGGCCCGTCACTGATTTCCCTGAAGTCCAGTGACGGGCCTACTTCGTCAGACGTCGGCTAGCGCTAAATCTTTCTCGTAGGGCTGGAACAAGCATCCGCAATTGAAGTTGGAAATGTGCTTGGTTGAGATGTCCCCTCCTCAAGTCCAAGCTCTGGTGCAAGGCCCGTCGCTGTCCGTGTCCTTCAGCGGCGGGCTTCCTTCGTCAGACGCTCGACGGTCTCAATGATCGCGTTGGCCAGAGCTTCGCTCGGTTGCCACAGGGGCATCGGTTCCATGTGTCAAAGGTGAGGTCGGCACGATCAAGTTACCACGCACCGGTAACGGTGAGCGTGCCGACCTCATCTGGGGCTAAATGACCAGGCCTGCAAGCTACTGGCAGAATGAAAGCGCAGCAATTAATCCTGTTGGCCTAGACTGCCCGTCAGGCCATTCCGCGATAGCACCATAGGCATGAGAGTCGGGGATATATTAGCTTGAGCTTGCGGCGGCCCACCTCCGCCCGCCCGGCCGGCGCCTAACGTCCCAACAAACCCGCCACAGGCGCCGGCCACCCTCGCCTCGGTCGCCTCCGAGATGTGCAGTGTTGAGTGGATGCGTCGTCGCGTCGAGGGCTCGTGGCCTCGCCTCTCGGATCGCTCGCAAGGTCGCATGGCGTAGTTTGTCCTCGCGCTTGAAGGTCTTCACGCGGCCGATAAGGCTGCCGCTGCTCGGGCACTCCAACTTCGATGAGGCGTATAAGGTCGCGCTCGCGGGCGCAGTTCGCGGAGCGGGGATGGGGTCTATTGCGTGCGTCACCGGCTAGTCCGCCGAATGACTTTATCGCCGTAGCTTCCCTCACTCCCACTCGATTGTTCGAACAGCGTATAACCCGTTGAAATCGCTGTCAAATATTTTCCAGAACTGCTAAAATTCCGACACTAGAACCGTCAAAAATTTACGCTTTTGATTTTAAAGGGAAAATCGCCAAAAAAAATATTTCGAGGTTCCACCAACTATCGGGACCATCCGGGCAATTTTCGAATTTTATGGCGTCCACCAGCGTGCCCAAGTCGCCTCAAAAAGTACCGTCGCCTTCTCAACTAAGGCATTTTTCATCGCAAAATGAACGTTGTCGCGAGTCCGGGTGGATCGTCCGTATGGTCCCGCAACCGCTCCGCTTCTCCGATAATGCCAAGTGCTTACTAGATGCGATGAGCCGGCGGGACAGACGGCAACCTTGCCATTCACCGGACGGGAACTGTGCATTTTTTCCAAAAGCAGGAACATACCTGCATCGCCCAAGTTAGACATCGACGGCATTGGATCACGGATTCTTTCTCGCATTCTCCAGTCTGACAGAGTGCTCCATGATTCTTTGATGCTCGAACCAATGGGCAGGACAATGTACCGCTGTCAGCTTTTCTTATCTGCCTTTGGCTTGGTGTTGGCGGGTGGCCTGTCCCCACAGGGCCAAGCCATGGCACAGGCGCCCTGCCCGGCCCACCACGATAAGCTGCTCGCTGTCCTCAAGGCCAATGTGAAAGCGAGCGGCGGACCTGCCAACGGAGGCTTTGAGACCAACGAATGGGCGGCTGTCGTTGCCCGCGACGGCGCCGTGTGCGCGATCGCTTTCAGCGGTCCGACCGCCGATTCCCAATGGCCAGGCAGTCGCCTCGTCGCGGCAGAGAAGGCCAATACGGCCAATGGGCTCAGCTTGGCGCAAATGGCCCTATCGACGGCCAATCTCTACGCGGGGGCGCAACCTGGCGGGCCGCTTTTCGGCTTGCAGGAGACCAATCCGGTCAACCAGGCCGCAGCCTATGCGGGCGATCCCAAAACGTTCGGAAGCGCCAGCGATCCGCTCGTCGGCAAGCCGATTGGAGGCGTCGTTGTGTTTGGCGGCGGGCTTGCCCTCTATGACGGAAAGAGCATCGTCGGAGGCATCGGGGTCTCCGGAGATTCCTCATGCGCCGATCACAATGTCGCCTGGCGTGTTCGCGCGGCGCTCGGCCTCGACAAGGTTCCCGCCGGAGTCAATCCCAATCGCAAGGACGCCATCGTCTACGATCTGGATCCCGGCGGCAAAAGCGCCTCGGGCTGGGGCCATCCGCTTTGTGCCGGCACCGAGGCTGACATCGCGGCGGAGCTCGGCGCCGGCGTGGGAGGCTCGATCCACAAATGAAAGGCATGCTGCACCCGGCACAGGCGCGCGTTAACGAAGGACGAGGCGCCCGCGCATCGGCGACCGAGAATTCTTTTCGCACTTGCATAGTCTCGGTGATGCTGCTGGCATGCGGCCCATTCCTGAGCGGTGCCTCGGAGCCGCCATCGGCGGCGGCTATTGCGCCGCCCGCCGCCGCCGCGCCACCCGATGACGGGCAATGGACAATGCCGGCCAAGAACTACGCGTCGACCCGCTTCAGCGACCTGACCGAGATCAACGAAGGCAACGTCAAGAACCTGCAGGTCGCCTTCACCTTCTCCACCGGCGTGAACAAGGGCCAGGAAGCAGCGCCGCTGGTTGTCGGCAACACCATGTATATCGTCACGCCCTTTCCCAACATCGTCTACGCGCTCGACCTTTCCAGGCCCGGCGCGCCGATGAAGTGGAAGTACGAGCCCAACCCCGAGCCGGCGGCACAAGGGGTGGCCTGCTGCGATGTCGTCAACCGCGGCGCGGCCTTCGCCGACGGGCGCATCTTCTTCAACACGCTGGACGGCCACACGATCGCCCTCGACGCCAACACAGGCAAACCGATCTGGAACGCTCATATCGGCAACATCAACATCGGCGAGACCATCACCATGGCTCCGCTGGTGGTGAAGGGCAAAGTTTTGGTCGGCAATTCCGGCGGCGAAATGGGCGTCCGCGGCTGGGTCAAGGCGCTGGATGCCGGAGACGGGCATGTTGTCTGGACGGCTTATGGCACTGGACCCGACAAGGATGTGCTGATCGGCCCGGACTTCAAGCCCCACTATGACATGGACAAGGGCACAGACCTTGGCGTGACGACATGGCCGCCCGAAGCCTGGAAGATCGGCGGCGGCAATATGTGGGGCTGGATCTCCTACGATCCGGACTTGAACTTGATCTTCCACGGCACAGGCAATCCAGGACCGTGGAATCCGGATTTGCGGCCCGGCGACAACAAATGGACGTCCGGTATTTTCGCGCGTGATCCCGATACCGGAGCGGCGAAGTGGTTCTATCAGTGGAGCCCGCATGACCTCCATGACTATGACGGGATCAACGAGCAGATCCTTCTGGACATGACCTGGCAAGGCAAGCCGCGCAAGGTCCTCGTCCGACCGGAACGCAACGGCTACCTCTATATCCTCGATCGGACCACTGGCGAGGTGCTGTCGGCCACAGCCTATGGCCCGGTCAATTCCAGCAAGGGCGTCGACCTGAAGACCGGCCGCCTGATTGCAAACCCCGACAAGAGAACCGGCACCGGCAAGGTGGTGCGAGACATTTGCCCGACAGCGTCCGGCCTCAAGGACTGGCAGCCATCGGCCTTTTCGCCGAGGACCGGCCTGCTCTACATCCCCCACAACAATCTCTGCATGGATGAAGAAGGCGTTGAGGTAAACTACATCGCAGGCACGCCCTATGTCGGCATGAACGTACGCATGATCCCCGGGCCGGGCGGCAATCGTGGTGCCTTCACCGCCTGGGATGTTGCCGCCGCCAAGCCGGCCTGGGTCCTGAAGGAGAACTTTCCGGTGTGGAGCGGCACCGTCGTCACTGCCGGCGATGTCGTCTTTTACGGCACCATGGAAGGCTGGTTCAAGGCGGTCAGCGCCAGGACTGGCGATCTCCTTTGGCAATTCAAGACATCGTCCGGCATCATCGGCCAGCCGATAACCTATCGCGGCCCCGATGGGCACCAATATGTCGCAATTCTGTCAGGCGTCGGTGGCTGGGCCGGTGCCATCGTTTCCGGCGACCTCGACCCACGCGATGCCACCGCGGCACTTGGCTTCGTCAACGCGATGAAGGATCTAAAGAACGCTACCACGGTGGGAGGCACGCTTTATGTGTTCCGGCTGCCTTGATGGATTGGACTTGACCGTACGTCCGGCGCGAAAGGCGTTCCAACGGGTGGCGATCGGCATGGCCGGGCTCGCCTTGTTGCTCTTGCCGGCTATTGCCAGTCCACGTGAGTTGAGAGTGTGCGCCGACCCGAACAACATGCCGTTTTCCAACGCGGCCGGTCAAGGCTTCGAGAACAGGATCGCGGAAATTATCGCCACTGATCTCGGCGCCAAGCTGACGTATACTTGGTGGGCGCAGCGCCGTGGCTTCATCCGCAACACGCTGAAGGCAGGCCTTTGCGATCTCGTGCCCGGCACGCCTGCCAATCTCGAAATGCTGCGCACGACGACGCCTTACTACCGTTCGTCCTATGTCTTCGTGACCCGCCAGGACGGCCCGGACGTGGCCTCCTTCAACGACCCGCGGTTGCCAGAATTGCGTATCGGTGTTCAGCTCATCGGCGACGACGGCGCCAACTCGCCGCCTGTCCAGGCGCTCGGCCGCCGCGGCATCGTCGGGCACCTGATCGGCTACCCCGTCTATGGCGACTACTCCGCTCCCAACCCTCCGGCGCGCATCGTCGAAGCTGTTGCGAACGGCGAGATCGATCTTGCCGTGGTTTGGGGTCCGCTCGCCGGCTATTTCGCCAAGAGGCAAAAGGTGTCGCTCCGGATCACGCCGGTCACGCCTCGCATCGACGGACCGCAACTGCCGCTAATGTACGACATCTCGATGGGTGTTCGGCGCGAGGACGATGCGCTGCGTGGCGATGTGAATAGCGCGCTTGCCAGACACAAGGCCGAGATCGACGCGGTTCTGGCGCAATACGGCGTACCGCGTCTGGACATGGCCGGGAGTCCGGCGCGATGAGGCAGGCTCTGGCGATGTTACTGCCCTTGACGCTGGCCCTGGTCGCCTGCCAGCGCGAGGAGCGCGACACGCGACCGCAATCGGCGCTCGGCTCAGGTGAGCAGCCGACGCCCGTGACCACGTTGGAGCCGGGCGGACAGCGACCCTCCCCCACCGATAACAAGGCGGCGAGCTTCGAGGCCAACGCCTTCCACATGAGCGAGGGCAAACGCCTGTTCGGCTGGTTCAACTGCTCGGGCTGCCATGCCAATGGCGGTGGCGGCATGGGCCCGGCGCTGATGGACGAGAAGTGGCTCTACGGCAGCTCGATCGAAAGCATCCACGCCACGATCCGCGACGGCAGGCCGAACGGGATGCCGAGCTTCGGCCAGAAGATACCCGACGACCAGATATGGGAGCTGGCGGCATATGTGCGTGCACTGGGCGGCAACGCGCCCTCCTCCGCCGCGCCGCAACGCAATGACGGCATGATGGTGCATCCCTCGGAAAACCGCCTGCCGGATGCCGCGACACTGGGCAAATCACCGTGAGGCGCCCGGCTTCGATGACCTTCGCTCTCTGTGTCCTGCTTCTGCAGGGATGCGCAGGCTGGCAGTCGGCGCTGGATCCGAAAGGCCCCGCAGCCGGCGAGTTGGCTTGGCTGATCTGGTTCTTCACCGCGCTTTGCGCGGTTGTGTGGGTGCTGGTGATGATCGCGCTCGCAGCACCGCTGGTTATGCGATCGCGTCCCGGCGATGAACCCCTCTTACTCGACGAAGCGGCCGAACGCCGCAAGATGCGCGTGGTCGCGTCCGCCGTCGGACTGACCGCCATCATCCTGATCGGACTGACGCTGCTAAGCTTTTTCGCCAACAGGACGCTGGCTGCGATCGGCTCGGAGGCTGTGCTGACAATCAGGGTGACCGGGCACCAGTGGTGGTGGGAGTTGCGCTACGAGGATGCTACGCCGAGCCGCATCCTGACGACGGCAAACGAGATTCATATCCCTGCCGGCGAGCCGGTGCGGCTGCTATTGACCTCGACCGATGTGATCCATTCCTTCTGGATCCCAAGCTTGGCCGGCAAACTCGATCTTATCCCCGGCCACATGAACGTGCTGGACATCAAGGCGGACAAGCCGGGCGTCTACCGTGGTCAATGCGCTGAATTCTGCGGTGCGCAGCACGCCAATATGGGCACCTTCATCATCGCCGAGCCGCGCCCGAAATTCGATGCGTGGCTGAACGACCAGTTGCAGCCGGCCGGCGCGCCGGCGAGCGGCGAAGCCAAGGCCGGCGCAGACCTGTTCCTCAAACGCCCCTGCGTGATGTGCCACAGGATCGGGGGAACGCCGGCCGGCGGAACGGTGGCTCCCGACCTCACCCACATCGCCAGCCGGAAAACATTGGCGGCCGGAACGCTGACGATGAGCCGCGGCAATCTCGCCGCCTGGATAGCCGACCCGCAAGGCATCAAGCCGGGTTCCCACATGCCAGTGGTAGATCTCAACGGCGACGAGCTCAACGCAATCGTCGCTTATCTCGAGGGTCTGAAATGAGCAGCGCCGATGTCACAGGCGACCGCCACATCCCGGAACCAGACCCCGCCAAAGGCGACCTTGCTCCCGAACGTGACGGCCCCCGCGATACGGGCATGGATGATGCCAGCCTGCATCGCTGGCTCGAGCGCACCTGGCGGACGCCGTCCGGCATCGTCGGAGCGCTCTCGAGCGTCGACCACAAGGTGATCGCACGACGCTATTTGATCACCGCTTTCGTCTTCCTTGGTCTTGGCGGTCTCAACGCTGTCGCCATGCGTATCCAGCTTTCGGGACCGCAACGCGGCCTGATCGGGCCCGACCTCTACAACCAGCTGTTCACCATGCATGGCGTTACGATGATGTTTCTGTTCGCCGTGCCCATCGTGCAGGCGACCGGGATCTACCTGGTGCCGCTGATGGTGGGCACCCGCAACATCGCGTTTCCGCGCCTGAACGCGTTCAGCTATTGGATCTACGTCTCGGGCGGCGCTTTCGCCTGGGTGTCCTTTGCCCTCAACATGGCTCCTGATGTGGGCTGGTTCGCTTACGTGCCGCTGTCCGGCCCCGAATTCGCACCGGGCAAGCGCGCCGATGTCTGGGCGCAGATGATCACCTATACCGAAGTGTCGTCACTGGCCGTCGCGGTTGCGACCATCGTCACGGTGTTCAAGCAGCGGGCCCCCGGCATGTCGCTGGACAAGATCCCGCTCTATGTCTGGGCGATGCTGGTCACTTCTTTCGTCGTCATCTTCGCGATGCCGGCGGTGATGATCACCTCGACTTTCCTGATCCTTGACCGCCTGGTCGGCACGCACATCTTCAACCCGGCGGAAGGTGGGGATGCTCTGCTGTTCCAACATCTCTTCTGGTTCTTCGGCCATCCGGAAGTTTACATCATCTTCCTGCCGGCGACGGGCATGGTGTCCTCGATCATTCCTGTTTTCGCCAGGCGACCGACATTCGGTCATCTCGGGCTGGTCCTGTCGCTGATCGCAGTCGGCTTCCTGTCGTTCGGGCTCTGGGTTCACCACATGTTCGCCACGGGATTGCCTAAGCTCGGCGCCAGTTTCTTCACCGCATCCAGCATGCTGATCGCCATTCCAAACGGCGTGCAGATCTTCTGCTGGCTTGCAACACTTTGGGACGGCCGGCCGGTGATCCGGACGCCATTGCTGTTCGTCTTCGGCTTCTTCTTCATCTTCGTCATCGGCGGGCTAACCGGCGTCATGCTCGCCTCGGTGCCATTGGATCTTCAGGTGCACGACACCTATTTCGTCGTCGCGCATTTCCATTACGTGCTGATCGGCGGCTCGGTGTTCCCGCTGCTTGGCGCGGCTTATTTCTGGTTCCCGAAGATCACCGGCCGCATGATGAGCGAACGCCTTGGGCGGTGGCATTTCTGGCTGGCCTTCATCGGGTTCAATGCGGCCTTTTTCCCGATGCATCTCGTCGGCCTATGGGGCATGCCACGACGGGTCTACACCTATCCGGCCGAGCTTGGCTGGGGCAACATCAACCTTTTCATCTCTGCCGGGGCGCTGCTCTTCTTCCTGAGCTTTGTCCTGTTCACTTTCAATCTGGTGCATGGCGCGTTGAAAGGCACCTCGGCCGGCAACAATCCGTGGGACGCAGGAACCTTGGAGTGGGCAACGTCCTCGCCACCGCCGAGCTATAATTTCGCACGCATTCCCATGGTTACCCATATCGAGCCGCTCTGGGCCGAGCGCGAGGCGCTACTTGTAGCGACCGGGCTCCGCGTCGATGCGCGCGAACTCCTCATCTCTACCGTGGCCGAAGCTTATCCCGATATTCGCGAGAAATCGGCCACACCGTCGATCTGGCCGCTTTTTGCGGCGCTCGCCGTAGGCGGCACGTTTCTCTATTCGATCTTCACGCCCTGGGCGATCGTCTGGGGCGCCGCGCCGATCGCCATCACGTTGATCGGTTGGTTCTGGCCGAAGGGCCATCCGGAGGACCAGGAATGAAGCAGCGCGCCGCCGCCGATCTTTCTGGCCTGCCGACCTTCGGGCACGGTCCGCGCAGCCCCACCTGGTGGGGCACGCTCGGCTTCATGGCGTTGGAAGGTACGGGTTTTGCGCTGGCAGCGGGCGCATATCTCTACCTTGCGCTGTCGTGGCCAGCATGGCGGCTTAGCGCACCGCAGCCGAACCATTGGCCCGGAACGATCGTGACGATTTTGTTTGTCGTCAGCCTTGTGCCCAACCACGTCCTCCACCGCCACGCCAAGCAATGCTCCATGGTTCCGGTGCGGATCGGCCTGGTGGTCATGTCGCTGCTCGGCATCGCTCCGCTCGTCGTGCGCTGGTTCGAATTCCCCGCCCTCAACATCTATTGGGACACCAACGCCTACGGATCGATGCTCTGGGTGCTGCTTGGCCTGCACACCACGCACCTCATAACCGATGTCGGCGACACCATCGTGCTGACAGTGCTGATGTTCACGCGCCACGGCTATAGCGGCCGGCGCTTCGGCGATGTCGGCGACAATGTCTTCTACTGGGATTTCGTGGTCCTGACCTGGATCCCGATCTACGTGCTCATCTATTGGGCGCCGAGGCTAGGCTGAGATGCGAGCGCTGCGGTTGGGAACGTCTTGGGGTGGTCTTCTGTCAGGTCCGCTGGCCTGGGCGGTCTCGACACAGCTGAATTATGCGCTGGTGCCTTGGCAATGCAACCGCCAGGTGCCGGTCGTGCTTCCCGTGGCGCTGCTGCTCGTCTTGTTGTCGCTGCTCGGCGGGGCGCTGTCGTGGCGGGCGAAGCGGCGAGGCGGTGCCGCATTCAAGCCGGAGCGTACGCGCCGCACAGAGCGCTTCGTCGCCAATCTCGGGATGTTGTCGGCGTTGCTGTTTGCGCTTGTGATCCTCATGCAAGGCAGCGCGGCGCTGATCCTGGATGAGTGCCTGCGATGAACCTGGACGCGCTGTTCCCTACTTCCATCTGCTACGGCGCCGGCGCGCCCGGGGCCGGGTGGACGCTCGCGCTGCCCATCACCCTGCCACTCGCCGTGGTTGCCCTGATATATGTCGTTGGTGCTGGCCGGCTTTGGCGGCGCAGCAGCCGCGGCAGGACGTTGCGGATGCGCCAGGCTCTGCTGTTCACGGCCGGATGGAGCGTGTTGACAGCCGCATTGGTCAGCCCGATTCATGTGCTCGGCGAGCAGGTCTTTGCGGCGCATATGATCGAGCATGAACTGCTGATGGCCGTGGCGGCGCCGCTGTTGGTCTCTGCCTGCCCGGCTGCGGCCTTGATGTGGGGCCTACCCATCCGGTTCCGGCGCATCCTGGGAATTGCCGGACACGTCAATTGGCTGAGGGTGGTCTGGGCCTTCGCAACGCGGCCGATCAGCGCGACCATTATCCACGGCATTGCTATATGGATTTGGCACATTCCGGTGTTGTTCGAGGCCGCGCTCGAACGCGGCGTACTGCACTATGCACAGCACGCGAGCTTCTTCGGAACAGGGCTGCTGTTCTGGTGGGTCCTCTTGCCGCGTCCCGGCCGCCAGCATGCTTATGGGAGCGCAGTGATGCACCTCTTTGTCACCTCGCTGCATACCGGGCTGCTCGGCGTTCTCCTGTTGCTCTCGCCACGCCTCTGGTACCCGGAGAACGCCGTGGGAGCGGCACTGTGGAATTTGAGCCCCCTGGAGGACCAGCAACTTGCCGGACTGGTGATGTGGGTTCCGGCTGGATTGATATATGGCGGCGCAGCGCTGCTGCTGGTCGCGTTGTGGATCAAGGCGAGCGGAAGGAGGGAGGCGGCGCATGCGTACGAGCTTGTCTAAACTGCTTGCCGCCGTCATCGCCGCGCTGGTGCTGCTCGTCGCGGCCGTGGCCGGAATGACCTGGTGGTCCGATCGGGCCGCGCGCGTCCGCCACGAGGCGGAGGCGGCCACGGGCGGTGACACTGCGAGGGCCTTGCCGATCATGACTGCGAATGGCTGTTCCGGCTGCCATACGATTACGGGCGTGCCGGGCGCTCAAGGGCAGGTCGGTCCTCGCCTGGATGCCAGTCTTGCTGGCCGCATCTTTATCGGTGGCGGGCTGGCCAACAATCCAGAGAACCTGATCCGCTGGATACGATCGGCCAGGGAAGTCGATCCGCACACGGCCATGCCATCGACACGGATCACGGAGCAGCAGGCGCGCGATATCGCGGCCTACCTCTACGCTCTAAAATGATTTTAGCGGTCCATCGTCTGAACAACAACGCCGGCCCTTCTGAAGAGACCGACTATCGTTGATCCAGGATCATTCAAGCTAGGTTTGACGCTGAGACGAATCGGAAATCCGGTCGCGCACTGCATGCTCGGTCTTGTCTGCTGTGGACTTCACGACCTCGCCGAGTTGATCGGCCATCGTGCCTGCTTCCATATGTTGCCGGCCAGCTTCCTGCTTGATGGTCTCATAGGCGTCGGCGGCGACCTGCTTGGCTTCATCCAGACCCCTGTCGAGCATGGTTCCGGCGGTGTTGCGAAGCTTGTCGCCATAGGCGCCTAGTTGCTCATCCTCCGTTGCGGTATGGGGCAGCATTGCACCTATGGCGGCGCCGATGGCGAGACCGGCGGCCGCTACGGCCAAAGGTTGGTTCTCAAACAGTTCTTGGGCAGAGCGGGCGGTTTTCGCCGCCATGTCGCCGGTCACCGATCTTGCAGTGGCCGTGCTGCCCGTCAAACCCTCGGCGGCGTTGCTTACCGCGCTCGAAACGGTACCGCTGACGCTGGTAGCAGCCGACGACAGCGATGAGGCGGCATCGGAGAGCGTGCCGCCGAAGCCGCCGCGCTCCCCTTCATCATGTCTTCCCGGCGCTGAAGGCAATGGGTAGCCAGCCGAACCGTGGGCCGTGTTTGAGGTACCGCTGCCGAACATCAGCCAAGCAAGACCCGCGCCGACCATGGTGACCGGCAAAGGATTGTCTCGGACCTGCGTTCTGAGATTGCTGAGCATGGCCGAGCTCTCCCCTCCCGAGAACAGCCCGGTGAACTCATCAAGCAATTGTCCGGGCGTCATCTTGCCTCGAATGGATTCGGCGGTCTCCATCACCCGGGCGCGGGCTGCCTCGGCCTCGCGTTCAAGTTCGGCTGCGGATTTCTCAGTCATCTCACTTGTTCCTTGATCACGCTCGCGTCGCGCTTGAGCTGTTCCTGGGTCCGGTCGGGGGTAAGTTCCGAAGGCGCCATGCTGGCCATCCCGGTCCGCAGCAGGATGACGCCGAGGATCGCCACGACCACACCGACCAGCAGGGAAGACCACCCCGCGCCGAGCCCTGCCCGCGTCAGTGCGATAACGAGTGCCTGCAGCAACACCAATAATGCCGCGAGCAGGCAGATCGCGCCGCCGAGCACTTCAGCGGCACCTGCTCCGGCTTTGGTGAGCTTTTCAGATAGCTCGGCCCGAAACAGCCTGGCTTCGGTTTGCACCAGTGTGGTGACATTCTGGGCCAAGTCGGTGATCAGTCCGGTAAGGCTGGGATTGTCCTGGGTGTTCATCTGTCCTGCTCCGCGTTCTGCGTGGCCCCATCATCGCCGACGAGGCCCGAATCCTGCGAACGATCAACGGACCAACCCTGTGCCTGATCGGTGTGTGATCTGAAGTCTCCAGGATCATCCTGAAATTCGGGCCTTGTCGGCGGAGAAGCCTTGATGAATCGCCCGAGAGCCAATCCGGCCAATACCGACCCGGCAAGCAAGACACCGGGATTTTGCCGGCCAAAGGACTGCACGTCCTCAAGGACCTGGCCGAACGGTTTCTGTTTCAATGACGATGAAAGCCGCTCCAAGCCACCGGCGGCATCCAATGCGAACTTCGATGCGTTCCTTTCATCGTTGTTGGCCAGATGGTCACTGGCCGCGCGCAGTGCGCCGCCCAGCGCCGCCAGACTCGATCCGATGTCGCGCTGAGCTTCCTCCGCCTTGTCGGAAATGACCTCCTTGGCTTCAGATGCATAATCGCCAGCCTTACGGGTCACCGTGTCACGCGCGTCGTGAAGCAACTCGCTGGCACGTTCTTGTTCCTGGCGAAGCCTGTCGGAAACGTCGCTTTTCGCCTTGTCGAAATCGGTGGGCTGTCCGCCCTGATCGTTCTCATGCTGCATGGGCCACCTAGTGAAGACCGAGGAAGGAGAGGACCGCGAGCACGACAACGATAAGGCCGATAAGATAGATGACACTGTTCATGTGCACGTCCTCCGTGGCTTCCCAACTTCGTGGAACCTCCGATGTTCCACTAGGTGAAAGCATTTATGATCAGGCTGAAACGGAGAGCTCGTCCGGGACGCAACAATCACGAATGAGCTGAGCTGCCCCTCGTGCGGAGCTTCAGTGGCTCGAGTACAAACCTTGTGCTCCCGACTGCGCACGGGTCGAGCGGAAGGCCGCCGGTTGCCTCGGCTTTGGCTGACCTTTGTCTATTCGGCTGTCCGCCTGTCGATCATCTGCTCGCTCTGGACGCCCGGCACGTCCCTGCGCTGTTGGACGCCTTCAACGAAGCGAGGATGAAGGCATAGAATACGTGCTGATGCTTCATTCTCCTGCGGGAAGGAGCAGAGATATTCAGTTCGCCCATGTCTTCGAACGCCGCGACTGCTGCATGGTGTCGTGTGCACGCGCTCCGACGGATTGTTCCGTCCGAGCAACACCTAATTCATGCAACCTTGGAAAACAGGGCGACGTCGCATCTGGCCAAGCCGTAGCGCCACCGATGATCGGTCGTGGCGACCCGGCTTTGGTAAAACAGCGAAAGTTGGCCCCCTTCGATCATCACGGTCGAGTGGCCGTTCTCTCCCGGCTGGCCTGGTTCCAGCACCGGTCCCATCGACACATAAGGTCCAGCAACATCATCGGCGATGGCAAAAAACACGCGTTGCCGGTTTCCCCGAAGGCCATTCGGGAGAAAGCAAGTGGCATTGAGAAGCACGCGGCCATCCGGCAATTCGACCAGTTGTGCGCCCTCTATCCCCCATTCGTAGTCGGGATCCTCTCTCGTGTTGTGGTGAGGAACTTCATTATGGTCGAGGATCTTGCCGATCCGCTTCCAGGGACCGAACCATGAATCGGATTGGCTACGCGCGAGATAGATGTCGGGCTGTGGCACCCTGGTGAATTTTGGCATGGCGGAATAGACGAGGTAGCGCCTGCCGCCAATAACTGCGGGATGCGGATCGTAAATGCCATCTTCCTCCGTGTCCGGGATGGCGAGGATTGCCGGGCTAAGAACCACCCAATGGAACCCGTCATTGGAAACCGCATGCTCGCAGCGGCCACCAGACTTCATGAACTCGGTCTGGATGAACATGTGAAAGACGCCACTTTCGTGAATGACCCCCGGAGCCGCAACACCACTCCCATTGATAGGAAGCTCGATCGACTGATGCTCGGTCCACGGCCCATAAAGTTCCGGCGCCGTGGCATGCAGGATCCTCCACGTCTCGCTGGTCACCGTGCCGCTCGAGCCGAAGACGTGCCACAGGCTGCCATCAAAGACGGGGCAAGGGTCTTTGAGATCATCCACGCTTTGCGGATGAAACAGCGGAAAAACATTGGTTGAAAAGTCGATCTTCATATCAGCCCCGGAATTCGCCTGGCACGGACTCGCCAGTGATGCGGGCGAATCAACTTGATGTCCTGCACATTTTATAACCAGCGACTTAAACGCAAATACGGCAGGTCAGTTCTCCACCGACATTCCCCCGTCGCTCACGCTTTCAAAGCCCGGCGACGCGTGGTGGCCGTTCTCAGCTCCGCGGAAATGTCGTCGCATTCGTCATCCGAGCGGTGACTGAGAGCACTTCACTTCACCTTGGAACAACTCACGCGCGGGAAAGTTAGGAGCTGGCATCGAAGTCTATTTCTCCTCGACCCGCTATTAACAAATGTTAGTCGTAACATAAACCAAAGATTACGAGAAGGAACATCTCAATGGAAGCAGCCTTGGGCAGGGTATCCGCCAGTAAACACGCTGGCAGGGAAAATCTACTGGTTTGCTTCTCCCACTTGCGTTGGAATTTCGTCCATCAACGCCCGCAGCATATTCTCACTCTTGCATCCATGCAGCAGAGAGTGATCTACTTTGAAGAGCCTGTTTTTGAAGAACTGCCACAGCCGCTGATGCGGACGAGCGAGGCATCGCCAAACATTCTAATTGTGACACCAGTGCTTCCGCTCGGCGCGGCGGCCGCGAAATCAGATGCCGTCCAGCGGAGATTTGTTCAACAGATCATAGCTTCTATGCGGCACAGCCGGCTGATCGCCTGGTACTACACGCCGATGGCTCTTCGCTTCACGGAGTTCCTTGACCCAGACATATGCGTCTACGACTGCATGGACGAACTCTCCGCCTTCAAGAATGCACCGCCCGAACTGGCGCAGATGGAAAAGGAACTTCTGCGCCGCGCCGATCTCGTTTTCACCGGTGGCCTGAGCCTGTTCGAGACCAAGCGCCGCCTGCATCAGGCCATTTACCCCTTTCCGAGCAGCATCGATGTGAAACACTTTCACAAGGCAAGGCTGCCAGGAAAGGACCCCATCGATCAGGCCGGCATTCCTCACCCGAGGGTGGGGTATTTCGGCGTCATCGACGAGCGGCTGGACGTCGACCTCGTGGCGCTAGCGGCGCGGACCATGCCGGACGTGCATTTCGTCATGATCGGCCCCGTTGTCAAAATCGATCCTGCAATCCTGCCGAAGGCCGACAACCTTCATTGGTTGGGCGCGAAGGCCTACTGCGACCTGCCCGATTATCTGCGCCATTGGGATGCCGGGTGGATGCCGTTTGCGCTCAACGAAGCGACCCGGTTCATCAGCCCAACCAAGACGCCAGAGTTTCTGGCGGCGGGCCTGCCGGTGATCTCGACGGCAATCGTCGACGTTGTGCGCAGCTACGGCGCTGCTGGGCTGGTGGAGATCGCCGACGGTGACGACTTGGACAGCAAGCTGCGCTCCCTGCTTTTGCGACCGCGCGAGATGCTGCTGCCGCAAGTCGATGCCTATCTGGCTGACATGTCGTGGGAAAGAACATGGAAGGCCATGGCCGCTCACATTGAGGGCGCCTACCGACGCAAGAAGGTCGTCCCGCTCCGCAGGAGCGCATAGCCATGTTCGATTGGCTGATCGTGGGCGCGGGGTTTGCCGGCAGCGTTCTTGCTGAAAGGATAGCCTCCCAGCGTCATGAAAGCGTTCTCCTGGTCGACCGCCGCAGCCATGTCGGCGGCAACGCCTACGATTGCTACAATGAAGCCGGCATCCTCATCCATCGTTACGGGCCTCATATTTTTCACACCAACAGCCAGTCGATCGTGGACTACCTCTCGCAGTTCACCCAATGGCGCACATACGAGCACAGGGTTCTGGCGGCGGTCGACGGGAAACTGCTTCCCATCCCGATCAATCTCGACACGATAAACCGCCTTTATGGCCTTGAGTTGAATTCCGCACAGTTGGAGGAGTTCTTCGCATCGCGGCGCGAGACGGTAGAGGACGTGCGAACGGCCGAGGATGTTGTCGTCAGCACCGTGGGACGCGAGCTCTACGAGAAGTTCTTCCGTGGCTATACAAGGAAGCAATGGGGCGTCGATCCGAACCAGCTGAGCAAATCAGTGACGGCACGAGTGCCGACCAGGACCAACCGCGATGACCGCTATTTCAGCGACAGCTTCCAGAAGATGCCTGCCGGCGGATACACGAGGATGTTCGAGCGCATGCTCGATCACCCGAACATCAAGGTCATGCTGCAGACCGACTTCCGCGAAATTCGTGACAAGATACCATTCAACCGCCTGATCTATACCGGCCCGATCGACGAATATTTCGGCTGGCAGCTAGGGTGTCTTCCTTATCGTTCGCTCCGTTTCGAGCACGTCACCCTCGACCAAGAGCAGTTTCAGCCGGTTGCCGTCGTCAACTACCCCCAGACGGAAGATTACACCCGCATCACCGAATACAAACATTTGACCGGCCAACGGAGCGTGCGGACCAGCCTGACATACGAATATCCCACCGATATCGGGGACCCGTACTATCCGGTGCCGCGGGCCGAAAACGAAGAGCTCTACAAGCGCTACGAAGCGCTCGCCGCAACCTGTCCCGACGTGTGGTTTGTCGGCCGCCTGGCAACCTACCGCTACTACAACATGGATCAGGTGGTCGGGCAGGCCCTGGCAACCTTCGCACGCATTCAAAAGAGCGTCCCGGAATGGGCGGGCGTGGGGAATGCGTCGTTGGCCGAAGGGGCGCTGTAGCTCCCCCACCTGGACCCGGGAGCATCGGCGCGGGGCCGACAGGCGCTCGCGCAGTCCCTCGTGCAGCTCATGTATTTAACGCGTCGGGTTCGCCGCGAACAAAGCTTGCTGGCGGGCCAATTCGTCCGCGACGGGCTTGTGGACGTGTCGGCTGCCGTCCGCCTGGACGACTGAAAACAATCCCACCTCCGCATGCCGCGAATTGTCCCAGCCCGGATAGGCGGTTACCGGGTAAAGGCAAATACCTTCGATCGGGGCTTTGAGGCTTTCTGCGGCACGCACCTCGTCGCAGACATAGTGGAGCCAAGCCGGCCCGCCAGACCCCTCGGAGCCGGTCTCGGCGATGAACATAGGCTTGCTGTATCGATGCGCGACTTCGATCAGCATCTCCGATAGGGCACGGTACTCGTGATGCCCCATCGGAATCGTCGGCCCGTTTAGGTACCACTGATTGTGTGGATAAAAATTCAAGCCAACGACGTCGACGACATCTTCGCTCCCACCCAGCTCAGGTTCGGCCCGGCCCAGCAGCATGTCGTAAGCTTCGAACTGTCCCTGACGGGCATTTTCGGCCCGGCGCCGTTCGGTGCGGGTCCGGTCGCGAGGAGCGATGTGGATAAGCGGCTCGGCCCAGACAAATCTGCAAGCGGGATCGACCTCCCGCATCGCGCGAACGCCGGCTATTGCTGCTTTCACGAGGTGCCGCTTGAACCATCCCCGCTTCTTCGGGCCGACGCGCGGGAAATAGCCGACCTCAACAGCCCAGGCGAAAAACGAAATTTCGTTGATCGGGCACAACAGAGGCGCTGTACCGGCGATTGAACGATGAACCCTCACAGCTTCCGCGGCGAACGAGGCATAGGCATCGATGAAATGCATCGATCCCTGATCAACATGGTCGGGAGATCCGTAGTGGAAGATGTCCCAGATGATCCGGACACCTGCCGATTGCGCTGCTTCGACCATCGGCGTCCAGCTTGACCAGTCATAGGTTCCAGGAGCGGTTTCGATGAGGTGCCAGCGCAAGCCGTCGCGGATGGTACGAAGACCGAGTTCGGCGCAACTGCGGTAGTCGCCCAGGGCATGCAAATAATGCGACGTCGCGCGGATAAGATCGAGGCGAACGCCGTCCTTGCGCCGGTGCGACGAGCACTCGAAGCCAGCCATGAAAAAACTGGCGAACGGCGACGTGCCCGCAATCGAAGTCACCTCATTGCCTGCGCTGTGTCCTGCTTCGCTCATGCGAAGTCTCCTTAGGGCATTTGGGCTCAATCTCGGCTGCCGAATGCAGATCGGGAACAGCCATAGCAATCCGGCAGCCGTCTCTCATCCGCCAGGCTGCACATTGGTCCTGTGCTTAACGGGATGGTTCCAAACCGGATGGTCGAGCCTTTGTTCCCGATCGAACCCACCGGAGGGCAGACAGCAGCCAGGGAAGAAGCTGCGCAAGGCAAGTCGGGGGCGAGGCACACAGCCGTCATCGGATCATCCACCGCTCCGACGAAGGCAGGGAACAGTACGTTCAAATTCGACTTTCCGACATCGATCATGCAAGGCGAGAGGATCGCAGCGACGTCGCCTGGAGTATTGCATGAGCCGCTCCGCCGATCTTTCCCGGTAAAGCCCGCCATTCGCTTCAAGCGGGAACATTGGTTGCCTCAACAAGTTTGATCGCCATAGCAATGGGCCGCAGCGGGCGGGCGCACAGATGAGACATCTGGTCAAAGATATCCTGATCGAGATCGCTGAAATGCTTCCGGCCATCACTCAAAAGGGCGAAAACTCGGCCGAAGCACTGCCCGTCCATGCGCCGAACTTCCCCCACGATCTGGAGCCGGTGATCCGGGCAGACCCTACCTACCAAGTGCCATCGCAACGCACCGACGATCGGCATGAATCAGTCGCAGTCCCGAGCAAGCCGCAAGCTGTATGGAGGGATATGCCTCCGGCTGTGATGATCGTACCTTTGCCAGTCACTGTAGATGAAGGCACGGTCAAGGCTCACGCCTCCGACGGGCAGCATGCACGGCGTCGAGTGCCGTGTGAACGGCTTCAACGTTTGAGGCGTGAGGCTGGGCTCACGGCCTGAAGATCAGCGGCCGTTGGCCCCTGCGCCAGTTCATCGCGCATTGCTTCGGCGCCGGCATCGACTTTGCTCACAGCCAGTTCCGCCGCCTAACCTAGCACTGCAATTGCACTGGTTCTTTTGAGCACCGCAGCGATGGTGATCGCTATCTTTGACTATGCTGATTTGCGGCTCTTGGCCTTTGGCCGGTCTTGGCCGATGCCTTCCTTGGCGAGGCTCTTTCGAAGAACCGAGGCCAGGTCGACCACGTTCTCCTTGGGCTTCGGCGCCGGTTTCGGGGGTTTTTTGCCCTTGCGCTTGGCGTCGATCATGGCAATCAGCGCATCCTCGTAGGTATCCTCGAATTTCGAAGGATCGAACTTTGTCACCTTCTTGTCGATGAGAAGCCCCGCGATTTCGAGCAGATCCGCATCATACTTTGGGCTTTTCACGTCATTGAAGACGGTGTCTTCCGATGTCATCTCATTGTGGGTCCGTAGCTCGGTCAGCAACATCCCTTTTCCAAGGGGCTGTATCAACACTTCGCGCCCGCGCTGATAGAGTACGACGCAGGAGCGTGCCGCAACGCGCTTCTTGGCCATCGCATCGCGCAGGACGGCAAAGGCCTCCAGAGAGGCACCGTCTGCCGGGATCAAATAGTATGGTTTCTCCAGAAAACGTGTGTCGATCTCGGCAACCGGAACGAAGGAATCGACGTCAAGTGTATGCTGCGACGTCAGTTTCAGTTTCTTTATCTCGTCCGGCTCGACGTGAATGAAATCACCCTTGTCCGCCTCATACCCTTTGATCTGATCCTCGGCTTCGACAACATCGCCGGTCTCTTCATCGACATAGGCGCTTTTGACGGGTAAACCGTCCTTGCGGTTCAAAATCTTGAAGTGGATCTTGGATGCCTCACTTGTGGCACCAACTATCTTCACCCCGCATGACACGGAACCGACCCTCAGAAAGCCCTTCCACACCGCGCGTGGCGCAACCATGCCATTTCTCCTAGACCTCGATCTCGGCACAACGTCAGGCACACGGTTCTGTTCCGCGACGTGCGCCGGCATCTTTCCACCCGATCGCAGGAGCAGACGTCGCTTTCGCAAGCACACGAGGTGCTTAAGGGTGCTTCAAATGCATCGGAGCTCTGGCTCAGTGCGACAAAAAGCGTTCGCGTAAGGGAGTCGGCAGGATCAAGCGGACCAAGCTCGGGTTGAGTGACCGTGCCGACCTTAACTGGACACAAGCGTGGGCCGAATGACCTGACGCATACGCTACCGGCACAAGGGAAATGCTACAATTAAGACTGGAGGACTTGTTGTGAACATGGCGCTATACCCGAGTTGCAACGGTAATCACGTTCCGGACCGAATAGTATCACGGCGAAGCCGTGCTACTCTGGCGTCCCAAGCCCTGCCAACTATTCCCCGTAGGCCATCGGCCGATTCCTCCAAGACATAGCAACTCAGTCGACATTCCGCCCGCAGGATCTCCCCTTGGGCAGAAAGCTCCTTGTGCTGGCGAATAAGATCATCCAGGCGGTCCAGATAAGGTGCGCGGCTCATCAGCCTTCACCCCGCAGCATCTCTTCGAAAGTAGCTTCATCGAAGTAGGCTCCGGAGTGCTGGAACAGCCACATCAGACGGGCGCTCAGTGCCTCGGCCTCGACGCTGCCTTCTGCTAGCGCACGCTCTTTGCAGGCCCGCTGAAACACCTGCTGTAGGAGGGCGAGTTCTTCGGGATTTGCAACGCCGATGGTAGCGGGAGCGGTCATGGCTTCCTCCGTTGGGGCGGAAGCATGTTCTTCGCTCACAGCCGGCGGTGCCCTGAAACTACCGCCGATGAGAGTAGACTACGCTCATATTGGCGAGAGTCGATTGAATAATAATTTAGTCACGACAGGCAGGAGCATTCTAATGCCGCTCTTTCAAAAAACGGGCTTCACGAAGCAGCGAATTCCAATCCGTGCCGATAAGCTTGATCAGACCGCGCGCATCCGGCTCCGAAATGCCGACTTCTTCAGACAAACGTCGGGCAAGCAATTGCTCATTGCCCTTCTTCACACGGCCGTCGCCATCCTTTTTCATTGGTTCCTCCCTGGGAAGCCAACTTACGGAATGACCTTTCGTTTCATGGAATAAGAAAAAAGCCCGCCGTCCCATTAGCGGCAGCGGCGGGCCGTCCCTGGGATAACGGGACTCGCTGGGGTGTTGGTTTCCCCTGCTGTCGCGGGCGGTGCAAAGCAGGTGCCACCTAGGGTGAACCAACACGGCACACCTCGCGTGCGACTCGCCGCGAAACGACAAGACCTTGGTCTGGTATCGACCCGCCGTGCCGACCTAGCACGACGGGCGTTCGAGAGCGGCTACACCCTGAGAGTCGACCCCTTTGCATCAATCTGGAACAGGGCAACAGTTCCAAGACACGTCAGCAGCCTTCCGTGGTCTTTTTCATCTGGCCAGGAGCAGCCGAGTTAGCATCGGTATCCTGTTGACCTGGCGCGGCCTGCTTGGCGCTGCCAGTTTGTTGACCTGGAGCGCAGTCCTTGGCGGAGTTCGAGTTAGAGTTCGTTCCACTCGTGGTGGTCGAATCCGTTCCCTGATCGGTCGTAGTGCTCGGCGTTGTCTGGGTCGTCGAGGTCGACGATCCGCCTGTGGTCGTGGTGGTCGATTGCGCAACAGCGAGGCCAGTTGACAGTACCATAATGGCTGAAGCCAAAAGAACCTGTTTCATGATCAACTCCATATTGGAATGTCCCTTCGGTACCGAACTTCGCTGCGAAAAGACGGTTCCAAGAAAAAATTCGCAATCGCATGCACCTCACGTTTGGACGGGCCCGCACCACTTGCGCGCGTCGGGGCGAGCGTCAGCGGGTAAGCGACCTAGCCCTTGGATCGACCTTTCTTGAATGATTGCGAAGCCTTGGCTTCGGCAGCAAGGCGTTGTTCTCGAAGTCGCGCAGTTTTTGTATCTCGCGCCTCTCTCTCGGCCGCGTTAGCAATCTTTGCCTCACGGTCTGCGCGCTCCAATCGGTCTTTGTCGACGCTTCGCCGGGACACATTGGCCTCCTACCAGAAGACCGTTGAATTTACAGTTTGCTAAAATGTTCCCCGCGATACGGCATGTTCCACGCAATGTGGCGGACTTCCCGGCCCTTCCGGGGAACCAGCAATGCAAAAGCCCGCTACCGAGAGCCAGGGGCCTTGAGAGACAGGCAACTTGGAGAAGGGCCGGCCCCAACAAGCTTCCTTTTGTAGTTCCAATCAGTACGGCCTTTAGTCAGTCGGCCCCGAGCTGAGGGGCGATGAGCTGGGCGAAGCCCTCGCCGCCGACAGTCGCTCACGCTTGTCAAAATGAGCCTCCTGATAGGTCTTCTTTCATTCGATATCTCCCTTCGGCTATCGCATAATCACATACCGCGTCGCCTCGGCTTGGGTGCGCGTCAATCGCATGCCAAACGCGATGGCCAAGGGATTATCACCCCTTTCTGGCCTGCCGCTTTCTTTCTTGCGGCTTGTGCGGAATTCGGGCGGGCTCAACGGAGCTTGAGCCCCTGATGTGACGTCAAAATTCGAACCCAGCCTATGTCATAGGTTGCTGCACGGCCTAGGCGGCTCCCTTAAGGGTGCGGCTTATTCACGTCGGGAGCGTTGCCGCACCCCAAGCGAGCAACCCAACGTGGCCTCTTCTACCGCTGGGCACTGAGGTCCCAACCAGGGGTCCTGGGTGCGTTCGCGTCTTTCCCAACTGCCGACCCATCAGTCCGGCGCCTCTTTACGGCTACCCGGAACTTTTGAAGCGAATGCAAGTTCGATAATCAACATCAGCTAGGTAGCCAATTTGTCACCCACCTCATCCTTGGATGTCCTTATTCGCAAGCTCCAGAGCATCTCGGATCTCCGAGAGGCCGATGTCGAGGTTTTGAAAGGCATCCAAATTCAGGAGAAGGATTTTTTGGCCAACTACGACCTGGTGCGTGAGGGTGACCGCCCTGTCAATTCGTTCGTGGTTTTGGATGGCCTGCTCGGTTCCACCAAACTTACCGGCGACGGCAAACGGCAGATTACATCCTTCTTTGTGGCTGGGGATATTCCCGATCTGCACGGACTGCATCTGTCGGTCATGGATTGCAATTTTACGACCCTGACAGCAGCCAGACTGGGCTTCATGCGACATGACGCTCTTCGCACCATTTGCGAACAGCATCCTCGAATCGCGACGGCTTTTTGGCGGTCGACGCTGATCGATGCAGCGATTTACAGAGAATGGGTAACGAATGTGGGAAGACGCGAGGCATACACGCGCATGGCTCACATCTTGTGCGAACTGATCTTTCGCTTGCGCTCGGTTGGACGCATCCAGGATCACGTCGCGGATCTTCCGATTACCCAGGCAGCACTTGGCGATGCATTGGGCTTGTCTACAGTCCACGTCAACCGAATGCTTCAGGAACTTCGACGCAGGGGCCTCATCGCCACGACGGGGTCAAGAGTGCATGTTCTTGATTGGCCCGGCCTCACTCGTGCAGGTGATTTCGACACGACCTACCTGCACCAAAGGAACCCCGCAGCTTAGTGGTGACGGAAGCTCTCGGATGGCACGATTTTTCTTTGATAGTGGCGATCACGACGTGGTCGTCGAGGACGTAATCGGCATCGAATGTGCCGATCTGGAGGAGGTGCGCCGCGCGGGCTTCGAGGGCCTTATCGACCTTACGAGAGATGTGCTTACTGAGGTGGACGGGCAGCAAGTATTTGTTGAAGTGCGGAACGAAAACGGCGACAGGATTCTGAGGCTGAGCATCTCGCTTCAGATCAAGTTGATGAGATAACGTGCCTGACTTGCTGCGTCAGAATGCTGCCGAGTGCCGGCACATCGAATGGCATGAGCGGCGAGGAACGCCGCGTGATCGGACTATCGCCCGAAGATGCCGCCGCCATTCGACCGGCGAACAAGCTCGGGTTCCCCCACATGGAAAAAAAACGGTAAGGCACAGCAGCAGGTCATGGCCAGTCTCATACATGTCCCATCCGACCGATTTTTAATCGATGTCGCGTATTTTTGTATGAAGTTCTGGAACGCGCATTCTCAGCGCTCGTTCATGTTGTCTCAGCAGTGGGTGTCGACGTGCAAAGAAAAGCGAACAAAGCAAGCCGGGTTGCGAAAGGCCAGGAGCTTGAGGTCGAACATCTTGTCGAGGTCACGGAAATTGACCCCGAGCAGGCCCGAACGCTGCTTCGCAAGCATGGAGCCGATTGGCCGAAGCTCAAAGACGAGGCTGAAGCTCTGAAGAAGGAAGACTAGTCGTCACCTTCCCAGCGGTTGGCGAGAAAGCTGTTCCAGCTCATCCTCATCCGTGATTCCCGCCTGGTAGTAAGCCAGAATACGTGATGCGCGCCGTTCCCTCTCGGTTGCGGTTTCGTTTTTAATTTTGCTGCGTGCGAAGACGCGGGTGAGCAGGGCAAGTTCTGATGGGGTGAAGGCGTCTCTATGCATCGCATCTCAACTCCCGTGCGTCACCGTCTCTGGAGGGGCCGAGGCGCGCTGAAGCTTGATTGCAGCGCCGGCCAGCAAGAGATCGCAGAACGGGTCGTCCGGCGCGCGCTAACGCTGGACCAGAAAGAATGTTCCGCGCGTTTTTCGGACACTGAACAAAAAGGCCCATCCGGCCCGAGCCAGCAACGGCCTTTTACCGGTCTACGTGTGATCTCCTTCAACCATATCCGGAAAGCCTCTTCCTTAACGGGAATTTCTGGGCTTGCTGTACGTTTAAAGTTGAGGCTGGCAGTTATGATCTTGGACAGAAACAATGGCTTGGCAAGCCGAGTTGCGACAGCCACGAAAGCCCGCCCCGGACAAGCCGAGACGGGCCGAAGCTGCTTCGGCAGCCTCAAGGCCCAGACAATGAGGGAGGATTGTAGGCCGGCAACCAAACCTCGTACCGCAGTGAATGTTCCGCGGCTGCAAACTGTCGGTGGGAGTATCAGGACCTTTCGCGATCGACATTCTCGGCCAGTTGCGGCAATTCCTTTGTCGGCCGGGTAAGACGTTCACAGGCGCCATCAAGGCAGCCAAGAGCTCGATCAGCCCCGTGATCTTCATGTCCGTTGAGAAGGCTGATCTGCAAATCCAGTCCGCTCGGCGCTCTCAAGCTCTCTATGGGCATGCGACGCGGCAATGGCAGCCTGTCCAAAAGCGACGGCTATCTGGTTCAACGCTTTGACAACGTCACCAATGGCGTACATGCCCTGGATGGAAGTCTGCTGATGCTCGTCGACTGTGACATAGCCCTCTTCACAACATCTTGCGCCTACCGCCTCGGCGAGTTGAGAACGTACCTTGCATCCCAGTGCCAGATAAATGGCATCGAAGCGGGATGACGTCCCATCTTTCAAAATCGCCTCGCAACCGTCTGCTGTCGGGCAGAGCGTATCGAGAGCGTCACCGATGACTATGCCTCTTGCCCTCGCCGCACGACGAGTGCTGGGCGAAAAGTCGGATGCGTCGCTCCCAAGCATCGTTATGAGCGATGTAAACCGACTGAGGAAAATGGCCTCTTTAAAGGCTCTCTCGTCGTGCCCGACGACCGCAATCTTCTGGTCGATCGCCTCATACCCGTCGCATACAGGGCAGAGTCGAACGACACCTGCGGCAATTGCCTCGCGCAGACGCGGAATGACAGGTGTCGTATCGATGATCCCTGTCGCCAAAAACACCTTGCGTGTCCGGATTGCGCCGATCGAGGTCTCAGCGACGAACCCCCGATAGGCAGCGGCGAGGGAATGGACCTGCCCTCCAACCAGAGTGGCTCCATACAAGGTGGCGTGACGTCGAAGGCGATCCAGAATATCGGCTCCACTTATCCCTTCGGGAAAGCCAGGACAGTTATGGCTCGTTGGGATCAAGGCGGCACGAGGATCGCCGGCATCGATCACCAGCACGCGATGGCGAAAACGGGCGAGATATTGAGCGGCGGTCAATCCCGCCGGCCCGCCTCCGACGATCAGGACATCTTCGGTCTCGGCGGTCGGTCGGCTGACGTGGCTGTCGTGCATGGTGCGACGCATCACCGGCGAACGATTTGGTTCGTGCAATGTTCAAAGGGCGGTCTTCGGGACATCTGCTCGATGGCAACAGCGTAGAAACCAGGCTTCAACCCGATCGCAGGACGCCAGGCTCCTCTGTTTCCTTGAGCTCTTCCGTATCCTTGGGCGCGGAGACCAGATCCTGGAATCCGAGAGTAGCGACGAGATAGCCTGCCTCATCATAAACCTTCGTCACCCAACTGGTCGGGTCCACGCCCTCGACAATTCCGTCGAGCATGGCCTCCTTGGCGGTGCGCTTCGCCTCTCTGACAGCCTCATCTCGATCAGCCATATCGGCAAAGATTGCAGGCTGCGACATGCCCTCGATAAACTCGAAGCGAAATTTCGGCATTAGCCGCTCCAGTCATTGTGCCAGCGGATCAAACATTTCTGGCAGGTTTGACCTCAACGCGGCGGTGTCGAAAAGGATGCAGCGGGTGTGCGCGTGACCATCAAACCTCAGGCAGCGTTGCTACCTCCCATCTCCCACTCGTGCTACTTTGCCAGCACGCTACGCTCGCAGCTCTGACGATGGCGAGGTGGCGGAGATGCAGAAGTCTCCGCGAGATCGTGCGGCATCGTACGCTGAAGACGCTCGCAAGTCGCCGTTGAACGCCGCGCCGTGGATCGTGGACTGACGGTAAGAAGGACTAGCCGACCGCCAAGACCGGCCTCTTTCGCAGCCGCGCCCGCATGATGACAAGCAGAACCGTTTCGTCTTTCATGCCACTCTGGAATAATTTTATAAGCTCGGCCGCAATCTGCTCGGCGTTGTAAGAGATCAGTTGAATCTCCGCTTCCTTGCAAAGCTTCTTGAGGACCGATTCCAGCAATCTCAACCCTTCAGGATAGATAGGTTGATCACCGGCGGTGTCGTAGGTCATGTACGCCCCTTTGACTCGACTTAATTCAAGGCCGCAGATGCTGGGCGGCAAGCCCATGCATGACTCGTTTCAGGGAAGAGGTCATTAACCTATGCAAGTTCGAACAGGGCGCCGGATTCACCAACTGCAGGGGGATGTACAACAAAGGGAGCATGTGCACGGATCGAGCTGGGCAAGTCGTGAAAGCCCCTGCCGCTAGGCCTGTTAAGTCCCGACGGTGTTCCTGCATGGTGCTGTAGGCGAGCGAGAGAGCCTAAAAGAATTCACTCACCTTACGGCTTCTCTTTTTGAGAGCCGGGATGGGTTCGCGATGCATTTGCGGCTGCGCCGGCGGTGACTTCACCGGATGCTGTGCAAGCCTTGCTTGTCTCAGCCGCGCCGTCTTCTCAGCGCGTTCGGCTCGTTCAGCGTCCAGCATCTCTTGGCTGATACGTTTGGCGCGGTCGTATCTTTCCTAGTCGTGATTGCGAGTCACGGACACCTCCTAGCCAGCAACAAAAATCCTGCGAACCTTTTTGGTGACACGCGGCTTGCGTTGGCTGGGACCGGGCGTGATGGCTTGTGCGAGGCGAGCCTCCTTCAACCGCGCCGTCTTGGCGGCGCGCTCAGCACGTTCCTTGTCGATAATGATTGCTGCAGCTGATGTGGTATTCTCGTTGCGACCGTCATCATTGATCCGCGGCATCTCAGTGCCTCGCCCCGATTCTTGTCGCCCATAGTGCCATTTTGCACCTGCGTCCCGCCCTGAACTGGTCTATTGCCGCTTTGAGTGAGAATTCGGTTGCATGTTCCGGTTTCTCGCCCGGCTGGTGGTTGTCGTTGGCAGCTTGTGTGATGGCCATCTTTGTTCTCCTACGAGGCCGAACTTCGATATGACACAAGTGTTCCAAGGCAACTCGCAAGCTGCAGGGCTATTTTCGATGTAGGGGCACGCGCGGATGCTCAGGCGCGTGATCGGAGCATTGTGTTGGAGGGCCGTAGCTGGAACTATGAGAGCGCAGATAGCGTGGTCGCCTGAACATGAACGGCGGCCTTCCCCCCCTCTCGCAAAAAGCTGTCAGCGCGATATTGTTACCAGGAGCAAAGGAGCCTGGTGTCGACGAGAACTTTTCTCGCGACGAGATCGTTCAGACTTTGCTGCAGCACAGGGCCCCCGCAAGCGCATCAGCTCGGTATTGTAGGGAATTCGGGCGTTAGGGCCGTTGAACCGCTACGGGTGTGTCAGTAGCAAACTTACAGACAGCCGCAGGTCCAAACGAGCAGCACCGTTCCAAGCGCATACGGGACCAGAAGCAAACCTATCGTCACCCAGAAAGCTGGCTCTGCCAAGGCGGCCATGTCCTTGCGAAACTGCTCCATAGGGCTACCCCGGCAACTTCGACAAACGAATAGAGCTAATCTGGTAAGGCCTACGGCCCGCTTTTGGCATCTTCGACCTCCAGCGCATCCATGAGGGCTGCCACGTCGGTGGGTTCGCCATCGGCGTCACCATGCACGCCAGTCCGGGCGTTCTTTAGCGCTTGCTCGATCGCATCTTCAATGTTTCCGAGCTCGTCCTCACGCACCTCGCGACCATAACCGGCCGCTTCGGCATCCTGCTCGAATTGCTGGACCAGCACGGCGAAGCTCACTTCCTCTTTGCCAGCAAGAGTGCCGACATTCTCCTGCAGCCAGGTTTCAAAAAACTCTTTGGTCGCGTTCATCGGATCACTCCTTCGCCGGATTAAGCGCGGCGGCGATCCGAAGTTCCGCAATGCCGTCACTTTCCCAATCAGCAAGGGGATATGCTCATGGTGGGCTTGGCTGATAATCCCGAAAATTCGTCTGCGCGGTGCTGGCTCCGTACCGGGAGCAAGGCCGCCGGATGAGTTCACGCCCACCGAGCGCTCGTCGATCCGCATGCTCTTCGATCGGTCTGCATGGAACTATTGCCCGCTCGGTTGCGCAAGGCTGCCCCGGCGGTGGTTGTTCGCCTTCCCGCTATTCTATCCCGACATTCCGGATTGAATCACCTCATCGGCTGACAACCGGTCGGACATCGCTGCACTGTTGGTCTGGTCCATCCCGAACTGAGCGACCTGAATCATCATAGCCTTGGCCTTTGCAATGAGTTGGTCGTCGGGAAGAGTATGCCCGGCCTGCAGGGTGACTGTAATACACTCGCCTCCCTCTCCGCGGAATTCCACGATCGGAGCCTGGTCTCGGCTGACGACAATTCCCATCATCTGCATAAGAACCTCCTTCGACTGCAGCGGGCAGCCGAAACTCAACCCAGCTCGGCCGTCTAATCCTTGACATAAGCCCCAGGCTGACGACCGCCTCTGGGCGCCTTGGCGTCTTTCGAATGCTCGGCCATCGCAGGGCCTGCTCCGGAGACTTTCTCTGCGGCCGGTGACGGTGTCGCCGGCTTAGACGAGGTCCTGCCGCCCGATTTTTCGGGGCGTGGTGATATGCCAGTTGAAGAATTGTCTGAAGAAGTCATGGCTCGTTTCCTTAGCTGCGAAACTTCCTTACCAACCTCCGAAATGCCCTGACGTTCCATTGCGATCCCTTCGTGAGATAAGATCTCCGCAGGTGAACATGCCTCGTCCCTGGACGCGCATCAGGTAGGGGTTGATTTCGCAAGCGAACGGTAAAATGCGAAGCCGCTCCGGCGAGATACAGCTTAGCCCTACATGGCAGCGCGGGCATCGGAATACGAGCCGAGGCGAAACAGAGGTCCATCCGTCGCCGAACCCGCGACAGGCAGCAGGTTCGGTCATTTCTGCAGAAATGCGTTTGCCAGCTTGGACACAGCGGCAGTGCCCGTACCGCGCTATTCTCTCCTGGTGCCGAGAGCCTGATTGCAGCGCCGACTGGGAAAAGCCTGCGACACAGGCTGACTCCGCAGGTCAAACTATGAGGAACAATATCTCCCTTTGAAAGTTCTGGCCGACCCATGAAGGAGATATGAAATGTCAGAATCGCGCGAATGGCTTGTCCAATGGCTCAGGGATGCTCACGCCATGGAAGAGCAGGCCGAGACCATGTTGAATGGGCAGTTGAACCGAATTGAGAACTATCCTGAGCTCAGCGAACGGATTCGCCAGCACGTCCAGGAGACCAGGCAGCAGGCTGCTCGGCTGAAAACCTGTCTCGACCGCATCGGACAAGGATCTTCCACACTGAAGGATGCCGGCGGCAAGCTGACGGCAATGGCGCAGTCGCTCAGCGGTGTCTTCGCCGGTGACGAAGTGATGAAAGGATCGCTTGCAAGCTACACGTTCGAGCACATGGAAATCGCCTCCTACACAATCCTTATCGCCGCTGCCAAATCGCTGGGTGAAGCAGAGGTCGCCCAGGTCTGCGAAGAGAACCTGCGTGAGGAAGTCGCAATGGCGGACTGGTTGAAAAGCCATATTCCAACGACAACCGAGCAGTTCCTGGCGCGGGCCGACTCGGAGAGTGAAAACGCCAAGCGTTGATCAGCCGGTAGCGTATCGCTAAACAAGCTCGCCCCTTGCGCCGAAGCTCGGCGCAAGGCGCATCGAGGTTGAGCCGTTACCGCTGAAAGGCACTTCAAAGTAGGCAGTGCGTGAGTAAGTTTCCGATTAGCTCTCCGTGCCGCGATAGTATCCTTGACGCCAATTGAACTTGAAATTCCGGACGGAATTCTCTGCCATGTGCCGCTCCTTGAGAGCCCGCCGAACTGCCCATCATACGGATGTTGCTATCGCCCACTTTTTGGCGACAGTTCCCCATCCCCAACCATCTCCGCCAGCCGGCTGAGGAAGTCCACCAAAGCAGCTTGCGGCTCGTCGATTTCGCCGACCACGACCGAAATGCCCCAACGTCCAAGCACGGCCTCCTCCACAGGGTTTCGGCTGGTCATGAAGATGAACGAGGGCGGGCGATCTTTCTCATAGCCGGACCGATGCCACGTCTGCCAGAGACGGTGCAGCAACAACCGAATGTTTGGGTCGGAAAGGCTATAGCCAATGAAGAGGATCGTGCTGCCGAGCGCATCCGAGCGAAAACGCACGTCCAGCGGAGAATTGAAGGAGAGACGATCGAGGTAGTCCGTTTCGGTGAGGACGAGGGACGAATCCTCGTCGAAATCACCATGGAACTTGACGATGTGGGTAATGCCTTGGCGGGCCTGCGCCACATCGCGTGCATTGGCCACTTTCACGTAGTCCCGACCGTATATCTCATAAGCCAGTTCCAGATTCCGATCATAGTTAGTTGTGTAGATGACAGGGAAGTCGAGCCTCACGATGAGACGATGCAACTCGGATTTCTCGATCCGGTCCTTGGGGACGGACCAGTTTCTGTCCATCCAACTGCGAAGTGGCCCGATGCTGCCATGCTTGATGCGATAGTACTCGGCCAGGGTTTGAAAACGATCGCGTCTCGTGGAAAATTCGTCGTCGACGCCGAGCTCCTTTGCCATTCGCTCTATCAGCTTCTCCCAGGAGGGTAATCCAACGCTGATCGAAACCCCTGCCCCAACAAACAGAATTGCGCTGCGATGCCGAATTGCGTTGGCGAGCGAATCTACAGGGTCATCGTTCATCACGTCTTTCGAGGCCACCCGCGCAGGTCGACCTTCCTCCCTCACATCTGGTCGTTATTAGGCTCCTTGGTGATCCCCACCTGCCTGGCCAGCTCGGAAAACGGTGGCACACTCGCTTCGAACTGCTCGGTGTTAGCCAGCCGCAAAAGCCGCAAAGGGAAACACACTGCGTCGCGGTTAGCCGGCGACATATCCTCGAAGAGGCGCTCATCAACCGTGAAGGAGGCTTCCGCGTTTTTCAACGCCGTGTCGATATCATCGACCGAGAGAAGGCCTCTGCGGACCAAGGCGTTATTGACGGCCGCGACCGCCATAAGCAAACCTTCCAATTGCAGGTTGGCGACGTTCATGGGCCATTGTCCTTCATACCATTGGGAGCCCGTCGATAGATAATCCTGCTCCGGAGGCCTTGTGCCGTGCCGGTGATGGAGTTGCCGGCTTGCTAGAGCGTTTCGGCTGCGCGGCGACGCCGGGATTGGCATCTGGTGGCGCCATGGCTTGAATCTCCGCTGGGCTGCTGGACAACTCTCCACATGCCTCGAGGTTCCGGATCGCCATGGCAACCTTGCAAAGGCATAGGCAAGGCTTCTCGCTGTCCTACCGTCGGGCGCACCAGGTGATCGCGGTTGGGTCTTCAGACTGCGATTCAAAAAGCGCGTTGCATGGTTCCTCCGCGAGCGCGAGCCGCCTTCGGCAGTAGATGCCTGCCGCGCCCGCTCGTAGCCAAAAGCAACCGCCGCAAAGCGTTCGGCAACTTTAGAGCTCCGACAGTGCCTCCCAGACGGGCCACATAGAAACGACCAAGCTGATGCCTGCTACAGGTCTCGGGATCTCGTTTATCGGCGACATCAGGCAGCGGCGCTCCGCAGGTCAGCAGATCCGATGGATGGGAACAACCCGGCACCGTGATGGTTCGGTGGCATCAAAAGGTGATAGAGAACGATGGGTGAAAAGCTTAAACAGCACACAGAAGCCACAGATCGTGAAAAGGCGATCGAAGCTCTCTACTTTGCGCGCAAGTGCGGCCTCACCAAGGAAGAGGCACTCAAGATGCTCAGGGAAGCCCAAATCAGGATCGATGATGGACCCAAAAGCCGCTCCGGCAACCGAACTTAAAAGCGTCCGTTGAGCGCTCATCTCAGCCAGCGGCGGCGCATGATCTTCTTCACCTCCGACACGCATTTCAACGATCCCCGCATTCTGCGGCTCGACCCCCGCCCCTTCAGTTCATTGGTGGCGCACGACCAGGCACTGACTGAACTTTGGAACGAGACTGTTGCTCCAAATGACGAGGTTTGGCACCTCGGCGACTTCGCCAAGGGATCGGCCGAGACAGTGTCTTCGCTGCTGTCCTGCCTCCACGGCACCAAACACCTGATCATCGGCAACAACGACGGCATGGTAACGCTCCGCGCTTCGGCTTGGGCTAGCGTGCAACACTACAAGGAGCTAACTGTCGAGGGCAGTTTCTTGGTTCTTTGCCACTACCCGTTCCGCACCTGGAACAAGATCGGCAAGAAATCGATAAACCTGCACGGCCATTCTCATGGCCGGCTGAAGCCAATGACGCGCCAGCACGACGTCGGCGTCGACGCCTGGGATTTTCGCCCAGTCACCTTTGCTGCCATACAGGCCAGGCGCCGCCGAGATTGAGGTTAGCGCAGCAGATGGCGAACGATCGATGTCTTCACGTGGTGATGCTAGCCGCAAACAGGATTCCAGAATCCTGCCCCTGGAGTATTGCAGCCATGCTGGAACGCACCGCGAGTAAACTGGGACCGAGGAGCGCCCCACCCATCTGCACAGCCGTGGGACAGGCGCCGACCCCCGTCGTCAACACGGCGCTCCACTGGCGCCCCAATCGTTCATCCACCTCGCTTGAAACGAGCTTCAATCGCCGTCCTTGGCGACCTCAGTGCCACACACTCTCTCTAAGCCACTTAAGAAACCTGTTCCCTCCGATTGCCCGGCGGACTCTAGCGGCAGCCCACTGCCCTCTGAACGTGGTTCCGACATGGCAACTGCAGACGATGTCATGCAACTCCCCGTCAGACAGTTCGAAGAAGCGCTTTGCTGCCCCATAGGTGTCATCCTTCAGGCCTAACGCACGCAGTAGCGGGTCCTCGAAGGCCACAGTAATTGGCGAGCCCTCACCGCGCGCTGCGTCGCGAGCTTCCCGCTTCAGATACTCAGTGCCGGTAAGCGCTGTCAGGCGTCGCTCGGGATGTTGTTCCAGCAACTCTGCCCAGCGCTCAATGCGCTGTTGCCGGGTCATGATCGGGTATGTCGACAGGGGTTCTACTTCTGCAATTGTCTGCAGTTGGCTTAAAGTTTGGTGTTCCATCGTCGGCTCCTTTGGTCGAAGTCCCTTCCCATCAAAAATTATCGCGCGCCGACGCGCTGACAAGAGCTGGCAAGGCGGCCACTTGCCCGACAATGATTGCGAAACAGCGCATTGCTCCGCCGGCGCGCGAAACGATATCTCATCCCAAATCAGACCGAAGCCGTTCAGAACGAACAGCTCGCCACCCGCCTGCAACAACAAATTAAATTAGTAATGCCTTATGGAACTTTGAGGCTGGCGTTTCATTTGATCGGCATGGAGGCCTCTGTAATCCAAAGTGCCGGGATGAGAGCGAACGTGTCGCTGCGCTACTCGCTGGTTCTGCCGATATACAACGAGGAACAAGTGCTGCCTCGTCTGATCGAGCGGATCAGGTTGCTAATCCACCAGCTGGACGGTGAGACAGAGGCTATTTTCGTCGATGACGGAAGCAGCGATGGCAGCGTCACTTACCTTCGGCGTGTGGTCGCCGCCGAGCCTCGTTTTCGGCTAATCGAGCTTTCCCGCAATTTTGGGCACCAGATAGCAATCACAGCCGGTATGGACGCCGCCCAGGGGGATGCCGTCATCGTCATGGATGCCGATCTCCAAGACCCACCCGAGGTGGTTCTCGATCTGGTGGCGAAGTGGAAAGAAGGTTTCGAAATTGTCTATGCCCGGCGCGTCAAACGCGAGGGCGAATCCTGGTTCAAGCGCTTCACGGCAAGTCTCTTCTATCGCTTGCTGGAAAGGATGACGACCGTTGACATTCCGCGCGATGTTGGAGATTTCCGGTTGGTCGGTCCCAAAGCGCTGAGAACTTTTAGGCAGATGCCCGAACACGATCGCTTCGTCAGGGGCATGTTTGGCTGGATGGGATTCAAGCAGGCGTCGGTGCCTTTCGAGCGCCCGGCACGAACCCATGGCCAGACCAAATACCCATTCTGGAAGATGGTGCATCTTGCTGCGCACGCCATCGTCAGCTTCTCGGAACAGCCGCTGCGCCTGGCGCTCTGGGGTGGCTTGGCCATTTCTGCGCTGGCCGTAGCCTTCGGTGCCTACGCCATCTACGCCTGGGCCTTTGAAACAGGCATTGTTGCCGGCTGGACATCCACCGTGATGATCGTGTCGCTCCTGTGCGGCATCAACCTCTTCATGACCGGCGTTGTCGGATTGTATGTCGGCAGCATCCACGCCGAAGTAAAACGGCGCCCGCTTTACGTGATCGATCGCCTCACCGGCTTCGACCGGCCGATGCCAGCCGTCCCGGGCAAGAGCCGCCGCTCGCCTCGAAAATCCCGGCTTGGAGTCCCGGCCAATGTCCGAACCCTTCGACAGCTATAGATTCAATTATGGTGAGACGGTCCAGGGATCGATCCGCTTTTCAGGGCTTAAGCACGACTTCTTTCTCATGGCGAAGGCCGAGTTGCTGCGACGCGTTGTGGTCGAGCGGGGGCTTCGTCATGCCGGCCCGGATTTGCGGGTGCTTGATGTCGGCTGCGGCGTAGGTGTGCTCCATCCCTATCTCAAAGGCGCCTTCGAGTGCCTGGAGGGCTGTGACATCTCGCAGGAATCCATCTTGCGTGCCAGCCAGGAGAATCCGAGCGTCACCTACACGGTCTGCACCACGCCGAACCTGCCATACGACAATGGCGTCTTCGATCTGGCCTTCGCCAGCTGCGTCGTCCATCATGTTCCGCCCGCTTCCTGGCTCGGGTTCGTTCGCGAGATGCGGCGCGTCGTACGCCCAGGCGGTGCCGCCTGCATCATCGAGCACAATCCCTATAATCCGCTGACGCGTCTGGCTGTGTTCCGGTGTCCCTTCGACCATGACGCGGTGCTGCTCAGCGCAGCCAAAACAGCGTCCCTCCTTCAAGAAGCAGGCTTCAGCAACATCCGATCCGAGCACTTCCTGCTGCTGCCGTCGGGCGGGCCCTTGGCCCGAAAAGTCGAGCGCGCGCTCGCCCCCCTGCCGCTGGGGGCACAGTATGCGTGTAGTGCGCATGCATGAGCATCGGCCTGCCGGCGACGACGCCCTGAAGCTACTGGCACGCTTCGGCCTGGTCGGCATCGCTGCCACACTTCTGTATGCCGCTTTGGTTGCTGTTTTTTCCAAATCGGAATGGCTCGGTTTAACGCCCATCCATGCCTCGCTTGGGGCATATGCCGCAGCCACCCTGTTTTCGTATCTGGCTCACAAATCCCTGACGTTCGTGTCGAGCCGATCGCATCGAACTGAAGCTCCGCGTTTTCTCCTGCTGGCGGCAACAGGCTTGGCCATTGCCTATGGGGCGCCGGCGTTGCTGACGGTAAAGCTGGGCTTGCCGCTCATCATTCCCGTGCTGATTACGTGCTTGCTTGTCCCCGGCATCAATTTCTTCGTGCTTGACCGGTGGGTTTTTGCCGGACGCATTCCCGGTCGGCACGGCAATCGCTCCCGCCAGAGGCAATAATGCTCTAAATGGCGTCCAGTCGAAACGACACCAATTTGATGGAGCGCTTATAAATGTCGCTGGCGGCCTGGCTGGGCGGGATCCCGTCAAGATAGTCAAAGGTCATTTCGAACGTGCTGGCGTCCGAAAAAGCTGCGTGCGGAATGACGAACGAGACGGTTATCGGTTGCTTGCCCGACAGTGTGACCTTATGCACGGACACGCCATGCACCGAGATTATCACCCTCTGCGTCATCTGTGGCGGACGAATGACAGCGGCCATTTGTAGCGTTGCCTTAAGGCCGTCGCGAAGTGGCGGTATCTGCAGGCGAAGCCGCGAGGTCTCGCCCAGCGAATGCGTGCCGTCGGCTACCGGCCCCGACCAGCCACAAACTTTCATGCCGGCTACCCGTTTGGCGCCATCGGACCGGAAGGACACTGTCTGGCCGAGTGAGTAGCTGCCAATAGCATCGCGGTTGAGGCATGTCGTCGTGCGGTCGATGTAATAGGCACGATAGTCGGCGTGGACATTCGGATGGAGGGCCAGCGCAAGGATGGCGAGTTCGGACACGGCCAGAACCGCGGCGAGCGCGTAAGCGCCAAGCGAGATAGCGCGTCCATGGGGGTTGAGGGTGTCAGACCAAAGCAAGGTAGCCCCCAATCCATGCCACCGTCATGAAATAGCAGGCGACCAGGAAGAGAACCAAAGCGGCCAGCCAGGTCAGTTTCGACGCCGACAACAGGACGGCCATCAACATTATCAGAGGCGCCAGCCCAATGACGTATCTGACCATGGAGGCCAGATTCGTTATCAATGGCACGAGAATGCAGATCGCGCAGAAGACCCCAGCGCCATATTGCTTGCGAGCCACCAGCACGACTGATAGCGCCAGCCCGATGATCGCTGCGAGCGCACTCCATTGCGGCGCCGTGGGCAGCCACCCGGTCTTGGGAAATGCTGAGAGTCCGTCCCATAGAAACAGGAGCGGGTTCCCAGCCACTCGTCCAAAGGCGCGTTGGACGTGCAGAAATGCAAAGCCGTCGCCGACAGTGACATACAAAAACAGGATGTAGGCAAACAAGCCGGCAGGCGAGATAAAGATAGCGACGAGCAGATCCGGTCGACCGAGCACCCAACGCGGAAAGGAGAGTGGTGAGCCGCCCCGTTCGCGATGCTGCTGGAACATTTGAATGACGGTCGCAAAGACGACGAGGACCCCAACGAGCCTCGTTGCCGAGAGGAGCGCTGACGAGATGCCAGCGACGGGATAGCTGGAACGTTTGAGTGCCAGGAAGACAATCGAGGTCAGGAGCACGAAAAGAGATTCGGAAAGGAAAGTTGTGAAGTGGAAGGATAACGGGCCGCTAAGCAGAAAAGCGCAGTACAGTACATAGGCCCGCATGTTCTTCTCCAGCAGCGGCCATGCCACCAGACACGCGGTGTAGCTGCATGCAATCGAAGTGATCGTCGCGACCAGTATCGTGGCGAAGGGGAAAATCGCCCGGATCACCGCTACCAGCATCGGATAGAATGGAAAGAAGCCCCATCGTCCGACGTTGCTTTGGTTTGGGATGGGAAAGCGCTCGTAGCCGCGTTCGGAAATATCCAGATACCAGTGGCAATCCCATCGGCAGAGCGCACGAGCATAAGACTCGAAGCCTGGTTCCGCCAACGTTGAAGCAACAGCGGCATAACGAATAGCAAGGCCAGTGAAACCGAACAGGAGCGGGACTGTCACGACCGCTGCCGCTACCATGTGGCGCTTGTTGATCGTCGGGCCGTAGTCGGGGAAAATCTCGAACTGCTCTGCGCCCTTCATCGACGGCGCATCGCCGGGGCTCTTGATGGCCGGGACGAGATTGTCAGTCCCGGATTTTCTCATCGCGGAGCACCGGCGCGGCGAGTTTCCACCCCCTGATGGGAGCCCGCTTCGACTGTGACCAAACCGCCGACCGTGGCCTTGCCAGCTTCATAATCGACCGCCGTGGCGTGGCCGATGAGGTTCAACTTGTCCGGCGCCTTTGCCTTCTTCGGCGTGTCGATCGAGAAGAGGAAGTTGTAGGTCGCAACGCTGACGCTGGCCCGACGGTCGTCGAGCAGTTCCAGATGGGTGACGCCTATCGTCACCTCGTGGCCAAAGCCGATGCCAGTCTGTTCCCGCACCATGTGAGGGATTCTGGAGCGCGGCTGGCGATCGTCAAGAGGTTGCTAATATTCGAGCGGCGAAGGGCAACAAATCTTTGGCCCTGCTTCTAAGCGAGCGTTTGGAGAATACCCGCGGTGCGTGGAAGGCGCCTTTGAAGCGCGTCGAGAACACGATAATCATGCATGCCTCGGCGGCCGGACGAGCTATTGCGCAGCCTTGACACCGGGATGGTCGCCCGACAAATCAAAGGTCCGTACCGAATGCTCCTTCTGTGCGACGTCGAATGCCCACGGGCGGAGGCGCAAAGACCGAGATCGCCTTTGCGTGGACCTTGAAATGAGCTGGTGTCGAGGTGACGATCTCACCATCGGTGTTGACCGGCATCGGCTTCTCCGTCTCGATGTCGAACTCGACGCACCTAGCCGTCCGAACCTCTCGCCAGGCGCCATGCGTTCCAGAACGGAAGGAGCGGAGCATCAGCGCCAGTTTCCAGAGGTTCGTCATTTCCAAGCTATAGAGATCGAGATGTCCGTCATCGATCTCGGCCGTCTCTTCCACCACGTTGCCGCCCCCGTAGTGACGACCGTTTCCCACCAAAAATTCCATAGCGTTGTTCGCCTGCGCCGCTGCATCTCCATCAACCCTGTGGGGGAAGTCTGCCAGCGCGATGACATAAAGAGCGGCTGCGAGAACGAGGACGCAGCCAACGGCAATCATCTTGGCGAGTGGGCGAGAAGTGCTGCAAGATGGCAAACGGAACGGTTCGCGCACAGCGAACACAATCACGATGGCGAGAATATGCATCGCCAACCGCTATTGCGGGAGCACCCGCCGGGTTCAAGTGAACGGAAACTTGCCCGATGACCAGGCATGCTAACGCTCCAACTACCCCGCTGGCACTAAGATTCATCGCCTGACGGGCGGCCGTGTTGTGTCGAGCAAAGCGCCTGCGCTTGCCATCCGCGGGCCCCCCCAACGCCATCGTCACCCTCTCAAAAAGTCCGACTGCCCAGTTTGTCACCCCTTCGCCGGATACGCAAGAAGGCCGTTCGCCGCGCAATGACGCCACCATTCTCGAGGCGCAAAGCCTATCATGGCTCGAACCGAACTGTCGTTACGCGAAGGTCCGGAAAAGCGATTGAGTGCGGGCATTTGAAGCGGTCCAAGCATTCCAGCCGCTTTGCGCCCGCGCGCGGTGCGATGATTCGGCGCGCCTGCATTTGATCAGCTTGAGGAAGTAGCGCCGGTCGGTTTGCTCTCAGATGGGGAGGAGGTGGACGTGGTTTGACCCACTCTGCATAGTCGTCGGGCAGCATGTCTTCCAGCTATATGAGATTGTACTTTTCCGGGGAGAGGACCAAGGTATCGGGAAAGGGCGTGGTCGGCTATCGAATCAGTGCTCAAACTGCGATGGAGATCCCGCAACTTCAGATGCCGATGATCAGACCTCTCAAACGTTCTACGCAATCCCAACAAGTGCTGGTTACGGGAGGTTCCGGCTTCCTCGGTATGTACTGTATTTTGCAGCTGCTCGATCTTGGATACCGGGTTAGATGCACTGTACGCTCGCTGACACGCGAACCAGAAGTTCGTCGTACACTCGAGCAGATGGGCGCATCATCAATTGGCGCTTCTCTTTCCTTCATCGAGGCAGATTTGAGTGCCGATCCCGATTGGGATGATGCCGCCGCCGGTAGCTCCTACGTGCTACATGTCGCCTCTCCATTTTCCGTTGGACAAAAGGATGGCAATATTGACACCATCGGCATCGCCAGATCTGGCACACTACGAGGGTTGCGAGCAGCACATGAAGCGAAGGTTAAACGGCTGGTGATCACATCGTCATTCGTTACCATGAGTTACGCTCGCGAAATGGACACCGCTGAATTCACTGAGGCCGATTGGAGTGACTTGAGCATTCCCACTCTTACCGCCTACGTCAGATCGAAGACGTTAGCCGAAAAAGATGCCTGGGATTTTGTGAGGCGAAAAGGTGGGCCAGAGCTTACAGCAGTAAACCCGACGGTGATATTGGGGCCGGTCATGTGCCCCGACTATTCTCCGTCAATTTCACTCATCCAACGTATGCTGGACGGAAATCTGCCGTTAGCTCCGAAGCTTTCCTACGGGATCGTGGACGTCCGCGACGTCGCCGATCTACACATTCGCGCTATGACCGATCCTGCAGCAAATGGCGAGCGGTTCGTTGCAATAGCGGGTGAAACAATGAGCATATACGAGATAGCCCGGGTGCTCAGGTCGCGGCTGGGTGCTCATGGAGCAAAAGCGCCGCGATTTGAGATGCCAAACTGGGCGATGCGACTTCTCGCTTTGGTCAGTCCTGCGGCAAGTGCTATCGCCGGCATGTCTGCTTTACGGGGACAAAGCTGCCTACGGCCTCCGATGACAAGCAAAACTGCTGCCACCTACGACTCGTCCCTCTCATCGCGCAAATTAGACACAACGCGGCGGTTCTGCGA
>NZ_RZTC01000059.1:0-27661 GCF_004023165.1 Mesorhizobium sp. M7A.F.Ca.MR.176.00.0.0
TTCCTCTACCCCGTCGATCGGGGGAGAGGTGGCTCGGCGAAGCCGAGACGGAGTGGGGGTCGACCTGGCTCGGACGTCGAAAGCCGCGCCATCCGACTCAGCCCGGCGAATTTTTGCTCGAACTCTGCGTCGCGCTGCTCAATCAGTCGCGGGTGAGGGCGCCGCGGAAGGCGACGGCGGCAAGGATCAGGCTGGCGATGGCGTTCCAGCCGGCCAGGGACAGGCCAAGGATGCGCAAGGCGGCTTTGTCGCAGGACGGCGGCACGAATTTGTCGAGCGCGTCGAGCACGCCCTTGCCGCCGGTGTCGACCGGCCCGGCGCCTGCGGTACAATCGGTCGGGCCGGCCCACCACTGCCATTCGACGCCGGAGTGGTAGACGCCGAGATAGAGGCCGTAGAGCATCAGGATGCCGCCGACGGCCAGCAGGCCGCGCGTCAGCCAGCTGGGTGCGTGCAGCATCGATGCAATCACCGCCAGCACCATCAGCGGCACGCCGATATAATAGGGCGTGCGCTGTTCGAGGCAGAGGTGGCAGGGGATGTAGCCGCCGAGATACTGGAAGGCGAGCGCCGAGCCGACGGTGGCGGCCATGGCGACGGCGAGGAACAAGGCGGTCAGCGTGCGCTGGCGTCCGGTGTCGGCATTCATGGTCGCTGTCATTTCAATCGGTCCGTCCGGCTCGCGATGGTTCTGTTCAGAACGCGTATTTGACCAGGATATAGAGCAAAATCAGGGCAGCCGCGCCGGCGCCGGCGATGAGGCCGAGGCGCTTTTCGATGAATTCGCGGATCGGTTCGCCATAATGGCGCAGCAGCCAGGCGAGCAGCAGGAAACGGCCACCGCGGGCCACGATCGCCAGCACCACGAACAACAGCAAATTGACGCCGATGACGCCGGACAGGATCGTCACCACCTTGATCGGCGGCAGGTGGGCAGCGCCCGACGTGATCAGCATCAGGACGATGAAGCCGACGCCTGCCCCTGCGCGCAGCGCTTCGAACTCGTCGTACTTGCCGTAGAATTCGAGGATCGGCCTCGCCACCGCGTCATAGGCGTAGTGGCCGATGAACCAGCCGGCGATGCCGCCCAGCACCGAGGCGACGGTGGCGATCAGCGCATAGCGGTAGGCGCGATCCGGCCGCGACAGCGCCATCGGCAGATAGAGCACGTCGGCCGGCACCAGGAACACCGAGCTTTCGACGAAGGCGATGAAGGCCAGCCACCATTCGGCGGATTTGCGGGCCGCCAGCGACAAGGTCCAGTCGTAAAGTCCGCGAAGCATCGGCACTCCTAATGCGTGTCGTTCCATTGCGCAGGCAGGTTGGGGTTAACGGCATGCACAGAACAAAGACCCAGAGCACGCCATCCGTCCCCGCAGACGTGCCGCGCTTTGATGCGCCGCCTGTCTAGAAAGATTTTCCGCGCTGCACAATGGCAGCCCCCTCACGAAATCGAAAGGCGCAGTTTGGTCGCATCTTGAGGGCGCCGGAGAATTGGCCAGTTGACGAACAGCCCTCCAACCGTATAGTCCCGCGCCATCCAGGCCGCCCGGCCTGAGCCCCTATGGCGGAATTGGTAGACGCGCTCGACTCAAAATCGAGTTCCGCAAGGAGTGCTGGTTCGATTCCGGCTAGGGGCACCATCCTACACTCTTCGAGCTTCGGGTGGGACAATTTAGCCTGTGTTTGTTTTGGGATCCGCTTGTGCGCGGCAGCGCCGGCGTTGCGTTCCCGGTTGGCCTTTTGGTGTATCGTGGTCTGCTGTTTCCCATGCTAACGCTTGCCGGCCCTTGTTCGCCTGCAAGTGCCCCTTCAGGCTGATCGGCGCTTTTCGCTCAACAAAACTCGCAGATGCGGTAACGCCGCATGCGCCACCGCCTTGGGTGGTTGCGTGAACATGCAAGGCGGTTCCGCAGCGCCTAGAAGGCAGGTCTTTTGCCAATCCAATGTAAGGGACCAACAACCGCCGCAGACACGCGGGGCAATATTGATATTGTTCGGGTAGGCGTAATAGCCGATCGGCGTTGGACCGAAAACGACACAACACGGCGTCCCTACACAGCTTGCGATATGAACAAGCCCTCCCTCCATGTCGAAATGCATGGACGAGTTCGCAAGAACGGAGGTGATTTGCGGCTGTGTTGTCTTGGAAGAAAGGTTGTAGTCGGCCGAACTGAGGGTGCCTCCTACCACGCCGACTTGGACAACAGGAAGATCCGGCAACTGCGCCTTCACCTCTTTCACGACATCATCCAAGAACGGATAATCTCGCGTAGCTCGAGGGCGACCCGACTCCTCGCTGAAGGAATTATGGACAGTAATGTAGGGTTTATGGTCCAGTCCCAAGCTTTGAACCAAGGACGCATCCTCAGGTAACGGATATTGATGGCCGCCAAAGGGCACACCGCTGACATGGTTCAGAAAGGTGTCTCGCCTCACGTTCTGAAATTGGGCTACAAGTGCTGGATGGAAGTCCAAATGAGGATGCGCATCGATCGCATGCGAAAACATCTTCCGATACGGTGCGATGCTTTGCAGCATTGCCGAAAGCGCCGGCCACCGTTCGGCAGCGGCAGAACTCATGTGCACAAGATCTACGGTGTGTGTGAGCTGCAGGACAAGAAGATATCGATGCGTGACCCACGTAAATACGCGTTTCGGAGCTTCAATGAAAGTTACATCCGGGAGAGGCTCGTAAAGCCACCCCATTCCGCCCGTTACGGAATAGACGTCGATCTTTGCGCGGCCAAAGTGGCTCAGCAGATCGCGAATAAACCGGACGGCCACGATATGGTCGCCCATGCCGCCTGTTACACGAATGGCAATGCTGTCTCGTCGTTCTACGTTGATCGCTAGATGAAGTGCTAACGCCGCATTCTTGAAGCCGTTGCGCGTCCTGCGTGAGAAGCGCGTAAGGCCTCGATCTTGCCTGCTCATGGCGATTCCTAAGCTTTGACGTTGAACATTCTTCCAAACGGTATCTACGCCGCCGCCGCTCCAGATGCTATCCAAGGGCATGGAGCGCTCGGCGATGCAATGATCGAGCCGGGACTGATGGCGAGGAGACCTGCGGCAGCCATTTCATTTTTCATGGCTCGGAATCCTCGCTCTGGCAGGGATCAAGACGCTTGCTGAGGGCATCCACAGACACGGAAACCGTTGGAATGCACTCGACGTTTCGACGGCCTCGAGTTCGGTGTGCCAGAAGGGCGGCGACGTCATGCCGATCACCAACACGTCCGTCGGCTCGACGTGGCCACCTGCGTACCGATATGCCTCAGCAGGCGGTCAAGACGCTTTGCGCGTCCCGCCGGTGGGGCCGCCGTCATTGGCCGCGCCGATCTCGCCAGCCGCCAGCAATTCGTCGAACGTCCGTTCGAGATCGGCATTGTCATCGGCTGCCGGTCCGCTGGGGGGATCCTGGCGTGTCAGCGTTTCCAGCCTTTGGTGAAGCTGGCGGTTCTCATCGCGGCAACGGGCATGCGCGAGTTCGTCGGTCTTGCCGCGCAAGCGGAGATCGGCGAGTTGAACCTTCACCGCGCCATAGTCTCGGCGCGCCGCGTCGCGCTCCTGGCGCAACGTCGCAATCTCGGTTTCCGAGGTTTGGCGCCGATGCTCGGCCACGTCCTCGGCGCGCTGCCCGACGCCCGGCGTTGCGCGGACCACGCTTTGATCGGCGGCGCTGCGCTGGAGCGAGCGCAACCTCTTTTCAAGTTCGACGGCCCGCTCCTGCGCGGCGGCGGCGCAATCACCGAGAACGCCGCGCTGATGCTCGAGCGTGGACAGCCGCACCTGCAGGTCCTGCTGCACCAGCATCTGCGCCGAAAGTTTGCCGGTCAGTCTTTCGTTGTGGATCTGGTCATCCGCGACCTTGGAACGAAGCAGCATGGTGGCCTGTTGCAAGCTTGCGAGCCGCCATGCAACGTCCTCACGCGCCTGCTCGGCGGCTTGCCTGGCGATGATCTCGTCGCGAAGTTGCCCCGACACGCGCGCCAGGTTACGGCCCAGACGCTCGACCTCTACATTCGCTTCGAGGAACCGCGTTGCGCGCTGGCCGGCATGCCTGTCCGCTTGCGCAATGGTCTGCCGTGCCCTGTCGAGTTGGACCTCCAGGTCGGCGATGGTCTTGCTCGCGATCGATAGCTCGCGCGATTTTCGCCCAAGCTCTTTCGAGGTGCGATCCTGCAAGCGTTGCAGCTTCGCCACCTCTTCCTGCAATTCCCATTTGTCGGTATCGGGAGCGTCGGCATCGTGCGTTTGCGCATCAAGCCTGCCCACATCGTGGTCAACCAACGACCACGCCAAGTCGTCAACGGCACGTGGATCCAGCCTGTCGTTGGACAAGGGCGAGGAGCCGCGCATGGCGCGGGCCTGGCTCGAGCCCGTCCGGGCCGAAGTCGAGCCGAGGGAGGCGGCCAGCGTGTCTGACTGGGCCAATCCGGTCACGGGCTCCTCTTCGAAGAGAGGCAAAGCTTGATACGTTGCGGCTCGAATGCTTCGAATCAGTTCGTCGAAGTCTTCGTCGGCCCTTCGGACAACGGCGCTATCCTCCGCACTGATGTGCCGGGCGCCGTTGGCCTCATGATTCAGCGACATTTCTCTCTCATCGCTACCGAATCACTAGATTATCGTGAATTAAGAACAAGAATGCGAGTAGGTTTTATCGGCTTTCACTGGAAATTTCTGCGAGAAATCTCGTTTTTTTATAAGCAGAGATCTATATTCGCGTTTGCCTGCTGGCAACCGAAGTAAATTCCCGGTCACCCACCCGTCAAATATTTGCAGCGAAGATATGCCATTCTCCAGAACCGCACCCTGCCTTTTCTCAGCGCCGCCCCAACAGGCTCTTCATGCGGTTGCGCAGCAGGCGGGCCATGTTGCGGGTCTCGCGGTAGAGGTGCAGTTGCGAGGCGGCCTGGCGGGTGAGGCGGTCGGCGTCCGGCGCCAGGCCGATCACCAGCGTGCCCATCGGCTTGCGCTCCGCCCACAGCCGGCTCATCACCGGATGGTCGGGCACCGCGCAGGAATCGGTCATCATGATGTTGGGATCGTCGAGATGCTGCCTGGTCACCTCGATCATCAGCAGCGTGCCGGGCGAATAGCTGGCCAGCGTCTCGTCATAGGCGGTCTTCCAGGTGTAGGCGATGCCGGCTTCGACGAAGACGATCAGGCAGGCGATGGTGCGGCCGTCGAGCGTCAGCGAATGGATGCGGCACATGTCCTGTTCGGCCAGCCGGTGCACGGCTTCGCGGGCGAAGGCGGCGCGGAAGCGGTCGATCGCCATGGCGGTGCGTTCGCGGCCTTTCCAGCCGGCCGCTTCCAGCGACAGGAAGCCTTCGATGGCATGACGGATGTCTTCGGGGCCGCGCGCCACGACATGCTCAAGCTTGCCAAGGTCGCCAAGGCGCCGCTTCAGGCGGCGGAACTCGCGATAATGGTGCGCGCGCAGCGAGGCCTTCAGATAATCATCTCCATCGAGCTCGCTCTCCAGCGCCGGGCGCTGGATCTGGCCGGTGGTGACCAGCGTCAGGCCGCGCGCCTCGGCCACGGTGGCAAGCAGGCTCGCCACTGGGCCATCGAGCCGGACATCGGCCAGGACGAAGACTTTCGGCAGCTTGAGGTGCGGGCGCGACAGCATCGAGAAGAAGTCCTCGACGACGCCGACCGGATCGTCGCGGTCGACCAGCGGCGTGCCGAGCGGACCGAACGGGCTCGACCATGTGCGCATGACCGGCACGCCGAGCGGCACCACCGGCCGCTCAACCGAGAACGGCACCAGAAGGCGCAGCCGGTTGCGGTATTCGTCGCCGTCGCGGATGACCGCCAGCCGTACCTCGCGATCCTCCAGCCGCGGCATGGCGGGTGCAAGGAAACGCGGGTTGAAGAACACGTTGGGCTCGACCGTGCGGGCGCTGAGATAATCCAGTTCCTCGACCAGGTCGAAGCCTGCCGATGCCGGATAGATGGCGAGCTTGCGCTCGGGCCGGTTGTTGGCGAGGATCTCGATATGGGCGGGGTCGGCGTCGCGGGTCAGCCCGGCAAGGCCCGACACCATGGCGCCGGCGGTGCCGCCGCTGGTTTCCTCAAGCAACGGGATGGCAGCCATCACGCGGCTCCTTTCGGGGCTAAGAAGATGAGCATGGCGATGCCGAGCTTGCGCCACACCGTGAAGGAGAGCGCGCCGGCTTCGAAGATCATGGCAAAGGCGGTGGCCATTGCCGCGCCCCAGAGACCGAACATGGGGATCAGCACCACATTGAGGGCGATGTTGAAGGCCAGCGTCATGGCATAGACGGCAGCACAGATGTTCTGGTTGCCGCTCATCGTCAGTAGGCTTTCGCAGGGGCCGACGGCGGCCCGCGCCACGACGCCGAAGACAAGCAGGAACAGCAACGGATAGCCGCTGCTGAATTCAGGCCCGAACAGCATTAGCATCGGCTCGCCGAGCACCAGCACCAGCAGCGCCATCAAGAGCGATGGCCAGAACGTCCACGACACCGTCTCGCGGGCAAAGGCGGCGAGCCTTTGCGGGTCGCCATGGGTGAACTGGGCGTAGCGCTGGGCAACGCCGGCCTTGACGGCGAAGTAGACGAAATGCACCAGCGCCAGCGTCTTCACGGTGGCGAAATAAACGGCGACGTCGTTGGGATCCATATAGGCGCCAACCATCAGCACATCGGCATTGGTCAGCAGGAAGAAGAAGCTCTCGACCAGGAAGATCGGCAGCGAGACGATGAACCATTGCGCGAAATGCACCTTCATCGGCCCTGCCGGGATCTGCCGTTCCATGCGCTGGGTGACGCCGACGAGTTGTCCCAGCGTGGTGATGTAGGTGGCGGCGATCGAGGCGAAGATGGCGGTCCTGGCATCGGGTGCGTAGCCCACGAACAGCATCAGCGCCATGAACAGCAGGATCAGCACGGGCCGCACCAGATAGGTCGGCGACAGGGCAAACAGCGCCCAGCTGTTGGCGCGTGCCAGGCCCGACAGAAGGTCGGACATGGCAATCATCGGCAGGCAGATGACGCCGAGGATGAACGGGATCACATAGTAGTTCTCGATCCAGGGTGCCGCCAGCCAGACGCCGAGCGCGCCGAGCCCGGCAATCAGCGTGGAGGCGATCAGCACGAACAGACGGCTGGCCAGTACGATGCCGCGCAGCTCATCCATCAAGCCGCGCTCGCGATATTCGGGAATGTAGCGGATGACGGAGGTGTGGAAGCCCAGGCAGGCGAGGTTGCCGACGATGACCATCGTCACCCAGACGAGGACGAAGATGCCGTACTCGAACGAGCCCATCCAGCGTGCCATCAGCACCTGGCTGACGAAGGCGATCACGGCGCTGACGATGCGAACCGAGAAGGCGATGACCGACATGCGGCCGGCCTCGCCGCGCTCGTCGGCGGTGAACAGCACGGCATCGATGCGGCCAAGCAACGGCCCCATGCGCAGCGCCCAACGCTGCGGCAAGAACCGCCCGGCAGTCGTGGCCGCGGAAAAGCGCACCCCGATTTCTCTCCGTTTTCCGCTTCTTTTCAGGGTTCTGTGTAGCGGAGACACATTAAGAAAACGTGGGTGGGGGAGCGACGCGGCACGCGCTTTCGTCATGTCGATTGCATGACGAAAGGCGACCGGACGCCGGAGTGGCCGGAGGCAACGGGCACGCGGCCGGCGAAAGGAGGCTTGCAATATCCAATATTGTAGCTCAGTCGGATAGAGCGCCGATTGCCAATCGAGATCGCGGGTTCAAGTCCCGTCCATCCCTTAGAAGCAGTCAGCGGTTGGTCTGAATGGCGTGGGGAAAGATATCTATCACATGCGACGTGCGGTTTTGACAGTCGCGTAGTCCCATTCCATTTCGATCAGCGGTAGCGCTTGCTCTAATCGCTTTGCGGCCAGAACCTCATTGCAGCACAAGCGAATGATGCTCAACTTGTCGAATTTGTCGCCTTTCGGGGTAATGCCATATCGTTTTGCAAGCTGCTTCATGTCGCCGTCTATCGCGATAAGAATTGCGTCGTTTTCCATGGCGGTTATGCATACCACATCGTCCGGCGTACGCTCCGGCAAGGCGTTCCTATGATAGATTACTGCGTGCCCGAATTCTTCGAGTTTTCTGCCAACAGAATCAGGAACACCGGCGTCCAGAAAGGTTCGAAGCGTGGGCTTCTTCTTGCTCAAGCAGCGGCATCGTATTTTATGGCCGCCGCGATATCCGCCTCCGTGAGAGTTGGATATTCGCGCTTAATATCCTCGACGGAATAGCCGGCATCATGGAATGCCTTTACGCTCCGGACGGGAATGCGAGTTCCGGCAATGACAATCTGGTTGTTAGCCACGCCGCGATGGCGGTCAAACTTACCAATGTCATCGCTGTCTCGCTTGTTCATCGCTTGGACCTGCTCACGCAGAGTGCCGACGACAATCCTTAGAGGAATTTGCAGAACGGCCTGACCGGATCCCGCTTCCTGAAGCGTGTCGTCGTCCCTTCTAATGACGACTCGCTTGCCTAGGACATACAGCGTGCTCTTAACCCACATATCATCGCCAAGGTGTGCGAGATCGCCCTTAACCTCTTTCAGATGCGAGAGCGTTATCCGCGTCTCATTCCGAAGCTGATTGAGAACCTTGAGCGAAAGCAGGTCGCGAAAGGAATACAGGCGGGAATAGGTCCGATGATCACCGCCATAGACGATGCTCGGAACAAAGAACTGATCACGATCCCATGTGCCAAGTTGGCGCTTGCTCACACCGGTCAGACGAGCGGTCTGATCGATAGTGAAAGCAGCAATGACCGTGTTTGAGTCTGGCGTGGCCATAATGCATCCTACGCGCGCTTTGAGGCCATAAAAAGAGGCGATTTGCCCACGAATGAAGCCCGCTTGTCACTTTCGGAAGCTTTAAGATCCGGGCGGCTGGAGGAATTTATTGTTGAATAGGAAGCCGCTGGAATTGGTGCTCTCGGTGAGGTCGCCTTTCTAGAAGCGGTCCCAAAGTGATCAAACACGAGCGACAACCAGATCAAACACAGCGTTCTACATCATCACCCGATAGTTGGATCGGAAAGTGAATTCCGCAAGGTAGCAAGCGCGGCGCCCCCCTCTGGCCTGCCGGCCATCTCCCCCTCAGGTGGGGAGATTGGCCAATCGCGGAACCCAGCGCCGCCCCTCATCCGCCCTTCGGGCACCTTCTCCCCGTGAACGGGGAGAAGGGAAAAAAAGCGCCGCGCCCTTACGCGAACGCGCCGTGGCAGTGCTTATATTTCTTCCCCGAACCACACGGGCAGGCTTCGTTGCGGCCGACTTTGCCCCAGGTGGCCTGGTTGTTGGGGTCGCGGTCTTCGGGAGCGACGATGGCGGTTGTCTCCGGGCGGACCAGGAGGGCGGTTTCGCCGCCTTCGAAGTCGTTCTCGCCGGTGGTGCCGTCGATGTGGGTGCCGAACATGTCGGGGGCTTCCGGCGGCGGCGCTTCGGCGGCCTGGCGGACCAGTTCGACGCGCATCAGCTGCGCGGTGACGGCCTGGCGCAGATTGCCCAGCATGGCCTGGAACAGCTCGAACGCTTCGCCCTTGTACTCCTGCAGCGGATCGCGCTGGGCGTAGCCGCGGAAGCCGACGACCGAACGCAGATGGTCGAGATTGACGATGTGCTCGCGCCACAGATGATCGAGCGTCTGCAGCACAACCGAGCGCTCGACATAGTTCATCACCTCGGGGCCAAAACGCTCGGCGCGCTCCTTGGCGGCGGCTTCGGCGGCCTGCCCGATGCGCTCGCGGATGTCGTCTTCGGCAATGCCCTCTTCCTTGGCCCAGTCCTCGACCGGCAGGTCGAGGTTCAGGAACTCGGCGATCTCGGCCTTCAGCCCCGCAACGTTCCACTGCTCGGCATAGGCGTTTTCGGGAATGGCCTTGGCGACGATCTCGTCGATGACGCCTTCGCGCATCTCGGCGATCGTTTCGGACAGGCCTTCGCCGTCCATCAGTTCGATGCGCTGCTCGAAAACCACCTTGCGTTGGTCGTTGGAGACGTCGTCATATTTCAAAAGGTTCTTGCGGATGTCGAAGTTGCGCGCCTCGACCTTCTTCTGCGCCTTTTCCAGCGCCTTGTTGATCCACGGATGGATGATCGCCTCGTCTTCCTTGAGGCCGAGCTTCTGCAGCATGCCGTCCATGCGCTCGGAGCCGAAGATGCGCATCAGGTCGTCCTGCAGCGACAGGAAGAATTTCGAGCGGCCAGGGTCGCCCTGACGCCCGGAACGGCCGCGCAACTGGTTGTCGATGCGGCGCGATTCGTGGCGTTCGGTGGCCAGCACATAGAGGCCGCCGGCGGCCAGCGCCTTTTCCTTCAGCCGCTCGATGTCGGCAATGATTTCCTTTTCCCGCGCCTCGCGCTCGGGTCCGGCCGGCATGTCGCCGAGCTCTTCCTCGATGCGCATCTCGGCATTGCCGCCGAGCTTTATGTCGGTGCCGCGGCCGGCCATGTTGGTGGCGATGGTGATGGCGCCGGGCTTGCCGGCCTGGGCGACGATCGCCGCCTCGCGCTCGTGATGGCGGGCGTTCAGCACTTCGAAATCGGTAAAACCTTCCTTGCGCAGGCGCTCGGCCAGCTGCTCGGACTTTTCGATGGAAGTGGTGCCGACCAGCGTCGGCTGGCCCTTGGCGCTGGCTTCGCGGATCTCCCTGACGATCGCCTTGTATTTCTCCTCGACCGTCCGGTAGACCTCGTCGTCCTCGTCGATGCGCACGACCGGCAGATTGGTCGGGATCTCGGTGACTTCGAGACCGTAGATGTTGCCGAATTCCTCGGCCTCGGTCAGCGCCGTGCCGGTCATGCCGGAGAGCTTCTTGTAGAGGCGGAAATAATTCTGGAAGGTGACGGAGGCCAGCGTCTGGTTCTCCGGCTGGATCGCCACATGCTCCTTGGCTTCGAGCGCCTGGTGCAGGCCTTCCGAATAGCGGCGGCCCGGCATCATGCGGCCGGTGAACTCGTCGATGATGACGATCTCGCCGTTGCGGACGATGTAGTCCTTGTCCTTCTGGAACAGCCGGTGCGCCTTCAGCGCGTTGTTGACGTGATGGACGATGGCGACGTTCTCGACGTCGTAGAGCGACTCGCCCTTGAGCAGGCCGGCATCGCGCAAAAGGTTCTCGAGCTTCTCGGTGCCTTCCTCGGTGAAGATCGAGGTCTTCTGCTTCTCGTCGATCTCATAATCCTGCGGCTGCAGCTGGATGATGAAGGTGTCGATGGTGTTGTACATTTCCGAACGGTCCTCGAGCGGACCGGAAATGATCAGCGGCGTGCGCGCCTCGTCGACCAGGATGGAATCGACTTCGTCGACGATCGCGTAATTGTGACCGCGCTGCACCATCTGGGCGCGCTCGTATTTCATGTTGTCGCGCAGATAGTCGAAGCCAAGCTCGTTGTTGGTGGCGTAGGTGACATCGGCGGCGTAGGCGGCGCTGCGCTCCTCGTCGGACAGGCCGTGGACGATGACGCCGACCGAGAGGCCGAGGAACTTGTAGACGCGGCCCATCCATTCGGAGTCGCGGGTGGCCAGGTAATCGTTGACGGTGACGACGTGGACGCCCTTGCCGGCGAGCGCATTGAGGTAGACCGGCAGCGTCGCGACCAGGGTCTTGCCCTCGCCGGTGCGCATCTCGGCAATACCGCCATTGTGCAGCACCATGCCGCCGATCAGCTGGACATCGAAGGGGCGCATGCCGAGCACGCGGCGCGCTGCCTCGCGGGCGGTAGCGAAGGCCGGGATCAACAGGTCGTCGAGCGTGGCGCCATTGGCGATGTCCTGGCGGAATTTCGCGGTGCGGCCGACCAACTCCTCGTCGGAGAGCGCCCGCATCTCGTTTTCCATGGCGTTGATCGCCTCGACACGGGGCCGGGTCGATTTGACCCGACGGTCGTTGGAGGAACCGAAAACCTTACGGGCGAGACCGCCGAGACTGACCATCCAATGGTCCTTTCGATAGAATTCTCAATCTTGAGATGAGCGCCGGCCGGCCCCATCAATTCCACGTGAACACTGGCAAACACATTAGTGAACACTGGCAAACACAAAAAGCGCCCGGAAAACGGTTCTGGACGCAAAGTCGTTGGACAGATAAGAGGGGGCTCAACTGATGTCAACGCCGCGCTGGCCCTGCTGGCTGCGCCAAATTCCGCCACAATCTGGCCGATCTGGAAGCACCCCTCTTAACAATCCCCACCGGAGTCCACCCTATGTCCCTGTTGTTCTGCCGCGCGTCGCTCGCCAGCCTTGGCTTGGCCGTCGGCCTGTCGGCCCTTTCGCTCTCGCCGCTGATGGCGCAGCAAACCGCTCCCGCCCCGGCGGATGCAGCAGCGCCAGCCGCGGCACCGGTCGATCCGAATAAGGTTATCGCCACGGTCAACGGCCAGCCCCTGACCGAAGCCGATCTGGTGCTTGCCGAAGGGGAATTGTCGCAGCAGTTCGCGCAATTGCCGCCCGAGCAGCGCCGTGCCGCAGCGCTCTCGGCTGCCATCGAGATCCGTGTCATGGCCGCCCAGGCGGTCACGTCAGGGCTCGACAAGGATCCCGACTTCCAGCGCCGCATGGCTTTCCTGCAGCAGCGCGCGCTGCATGGCGAGATGGTCGAGAAGGGCGTCGTCGACAAGGTCACCGACGCCGAGGTCCGCGCCCGCTACGACCAGGAAATCGCCAACACGCCGCCCACCAACGAGTTGCATGCCCGTCACATCCTCGTGAAGACCAAGGAAGAGGCCGAGGCCATCATCAAGCAGCTCGACGGCGGCGCCGACTTCCAGAAGCTCGCCACCGAGCACACCAGCGATCCCTCGGGCAAGACCAGCGGCGGCGATCTCGGCTGGTTCGGACCTGGCCAGATGGTGCCGGAGTTCGACAAGGCGGCCTCCGCGCTCGAGGTCGGCAAGTACACCGAGCAGCCGGTGCAAACGCAGTTCGGCTGGCATGTCATCAAGCTCGAGGACAAGCGCACCAAGCAGCCGCCGGCCTTCGACGACGTCAAGGACCAGGCCAAGCAGGCGGTCATCCGCGACAAATATTTCGCGCTGGTCAAGTCGCTGCGCGCCGGCGCCAAGATCGAGATCCCCGACGCGAACCTGAAGAAGACGGTCGATACGCTGGAAAGCGCCAAGTAAGACCGATAGGTCTTCGAAAAGGGCGCGGCAGCCAGGGGTTGCCGCGCCCTTTTTCATTGCCGTATTTTTAGGGGGCGGGCGCCGCTATGCCTCGCATCACGTAGTTGACCGCCTTGCCGATGGTGGCTTCGTTCTCGTCGAGCCGGTTGGTCAACAGATGTCTCCAGGCGAAGGAGGCGATCAGGTCTGCGACAACGGCTGAATCGATTTCGGCCGGGATTTCGCCCCTTGCCTTGGCGCGTTCGATGATCTGGCCGGTATGGGAGCGTCGGCCCAGCGAGTAGTCGGCAAGGGCCGCGGCAGCGGTCTCGTCCGACTGCGCCTCGGCGATCAGCGACCGGAACACGCTTCCCGACGATGTCTCGCGCCAGTGGGTGAACAGGTTTTTCAGGAAGCCGACGAGATCCTCCTCCAGCCGCCCGGTATCGGGAACCTCGACGCGCTTCTGGCGCTGATAGACCTCAAGCAGCAATGCCGCCTTGCTCGGCCACCAGCGATAGATGGTGGGTTTGCCGGCGCGGGCCCGCCGCGCCACCGCCTCGATCGAGAAACCGGCATAACCGGCTTCGACCAGTACGGCCTCGGCGGCTTCGAGAATGGCATCGGCGCTGTCGGGGTTGCGCCGCGCACCGATCGATCTGCGCGCCGGATCGGCGTCCTCGGCCATCTCTGTCTCCTCGCCAACACTATCGCCGGCAATATAGGCGACCCGACGCTCAAACGAAACGGCGCGTTTTCAAGCTTCGGGAACGGATGGTAGCGGCAGGGGTTAAGTTTATTCTCTGGAGTCTACGGCGTGTCGGTTGGCGAAGCTCCAAACGCAAAAACCCGCCGGGCGGCGGGTCACTGGCGCAAATCAGCACCATGGGCAAAAATGTAGCATAGCTGCCCTCACCGAGTCAAGAAAAAATTCCTATCGCCATGAGCACTGCCAGCTTGAATTGCCCGGCTGGCCGTGGGATCACGCCTACTGCATCGCCTGCGATGTCTCGGATTCGATACGCCAGCCGCCGCCGGCCTTGACCACCCCAAGCGTGACGCGCGCCTTGCCGGTCAGGCGTGCCGCCGACCTGTCCTTTGGAAGATAGTCGTAGCGCATCGCAAAGACTGCCTCGGCGCGATCTTCGCCCTGTGGAGTGACCTCCAGGCTGCCGGCCTCCATGCTTAGCGACCAGGAGGCCCACTGCGCGAACCAGTCGGCCTTGATCTTGACGATGGCGTCGGCGTCGTAGCGGGTTCCGAAGATGAAGGCGGATGGGCCGTAGAGCCGCTTGACGGTCTCGCTTATCGCCCTGGTGTCCGGCGTCAGATAGTCCTGGCGCAGGAATTTCTCGATCGATCCCTTGTCGTCGCCGACAGAGCGTTCAAGTGCGGCGACTTCCGTTGAAGGCGCCGGCGCCGCGGGCGGCCTTTGTGGCTCTGCGGGTTGTCCGTCCGAGACGAATTCGAAGCGTTCGAGCAGCGATCCCTGCTCCCAGGGGCGCTGGGTCTCGCGAGTTTGCGAAACCACGTCGCGGCGCACCGCGATCATCATGTCGTTGATGCTCTGGCCGGGCTCGGCGATGTGGCGCAGCAGGGCGGCGGCGAAAGGCGAGTTGCGTCCGCTGCCGTCCATGGCGACAGCGCCAGGTGCCGTCGAGAAGGCGATGAACGAGCCGCGCGTCGAATCGAATCGCGCCAGCCCGGCCAGCGCCTTCGCCGAGCGTGTGGTGGCGGTGCGGCTGAGACTGCGGGCAAACGGATTGTTGCGGCAGGCATCGAGAAACACCAGGCTGACCTTGGTCTGCTGTTCCATGATGTCGAGGACTTCGTCGATCGGCACGGCCTCGAGCTGCAACTTGACCGGCACGTCCAGCCTGGCGTCGACCGGCACGATGTAGTTGCGCCCCTCGACCTGCAGGCCGTGGCCGGCATAGTAGAAAAGCCCGACGCCGGCGCCCTGGAGCGCATCGGAAAACGCGCCGATGCTGCGTTCGAGTTCACGCTTGCCGAGATCGTTGCCCTCAATGACCTCGAAGCCGATGGAGCGCAGCTTGTCGGCGATGTCGAGGGCGTCGTTGACCGGGTTGGCCAGCGTGCCGGCTTCGGCGTAAGTGCCGTTGCCGATGACAAGCGCCACGCGCCGTTGCGGCTGCGCATCCGCGCTCAGCAGCAAAAGTCCCAGAAATGCCCATGCAAGGATCGCAAGCCTGCCCATGGGGCAGATCATAACGCCATCGGCCCCGGTGACGCCACCGGATTTGAAATGCAGGCCTAACCACGAGCGGGTTCGAGCTCCCGGGCAAGAGCGACGAAAACGCCCTTGCGCCCGCGCGGTCTATCGGGCAAACCGGCCTTCCCCTGCGATTTTTCCCGCCCGAGGCCTCCATGTCCACGACGATTTCGCCGCTCGCGCCGAAGAAATACCCCAAAATGCCGGAGATCGAAGGGGTGCGCATCGCCACCGCCGAGGCAGGGATAAAGTACAAGAGCCGCACCGATCTTTTGACCATGGTCTTCGATGAAGGCACCGCGGTCGCCGGCGTGTTCACGAAATCGAAATGCCCTTCGGCGCCGGTCGATTTCTGCCGGCAGAATCTCGGTGCAGGCAAGGCCCGGGTGCTGGTCGTCAATTCCGGGAACGCCAACGCCTTCACCGGCAGGAAAGGCCGCGAGTCGACCGCGCTGACCGGCGAGGCGGCGGCGAAGGCGGCCGGCTGCACGGCAGCGGAGGTTTTCCTGGCCTCGACGGGCGTCATCGGCGAGCCGCTCGACACCAGCAAATTCAGCCACCTGCTGGCCGGGCTGGTCAGCAACGGCAAGCCCGGGCTGTGGACCGAGGCGGCAAAGGCGATCATGACCACGGATACCTATCCGAAACTGGCGACTGCGACCGTCAAGCTCGGCGATACCGAAGTCACCATCAACGGCATTTCCAAGGGCGCCGGCATGATTGCGCCCGACATGGCGACGATGCTCTCCTTCATCGCCACCGATGCGCCGATCGCCGCCCCCGTCCTGCAGGATCTGTTGTCGCGCGGCACGGCCAAGACCTTCAACGCGGTCACCGTCGACAGCGACACGTCGACCAGCGACACGCTGCTGATCTTCGCCACCGGCAAGGCCGCCAAGCGCGGCGCGCCTGACATAACCGATCCCAAGGATGCCCGTCTCGGCGCGTTCCGCCGGGCGCTCGGCAAGGTGCTGAAATCGCTGGCGCTGCAAGTGGTGCGCGACGGCGAGGGCGCCCGCAAGCAGGTCGAAGTCACCGTCACCGGCGCCAAATCGGCGCGCTCGGCCAAGCGCATCGCGCTGTCCATCGCCAATTCGCCGCTGGTCAAGACGGCGGTCGCCGGCGAGGACGCCAATTGGGGCCGCGTCGTCATGGCCGTCGGCAAGGCCGGCGACCCCGCCGATCGCGACCGGCTGTCGATCTGGTTCGGCGACAACAGGCTGGCGCATGAAGGCGAGCGCGACCCCGGCTACTCCGAGGCCGCGACGTCGGCCTACATGAAGCGCGACGACATCCGCATCCGTGCCGATATCGGCATCGGCCGCGGCAAGGCGACGGTGTGGACCTGCGATCTCACCAAGGAATATGTCGCCATCAATGGCGATTATCGGAGCTGACGGTTTTGAGCTCCAGGCATCCGGCAAGCATGCTCGCGATCGTACGCCGCTACGAGGCGGCCGGCTTTCGCGCCTGGCCGGCAGCCGCCGTCCACTATGACGGCACCTGGGTGGTGCGGCTGACCGCCGGCCATCCGGCCAAGCGGCTGAACTCGGTCAATCCGCTCGATCCCGGCGATATCATGCACATGGCCGACCGTATCGGACGGGCCAGCCGCCGTTTCGATGCCTATGGAAGGCCGCTGACGTTCCGCATGTCGCCGCTGTCGGGTCCCGATCTCGCCAGCCATCTCGACCGCGAGGGCTGGAGCCGGTTCGACGAGTCGCTGGTCATGCGGCTGCCGCTGGCCGGCGCGCAGCTCGACGCCGCCATGGACCAGATTCCGCTCAAGGACATCAGCCGCTTCATCGGCGCGTTGCTCAAGGTCAGCGGTTCGGATGTTTCGCTGCGCCCCGGCCTGTCAGAGATCATCGGCGCCATCCAGCCCGAAGCCGGGCTGTTCGCGCTCGAAGATGGAGCCGAGGCACTGGCAACGCTTATCTGCGTGCATGACGGCGATCTCGCCGGCCTGTTCGAGGTCGCCACCGACAGATCGGCGCGCAACAAGGGCCATGGCCGCAACCTGATCCTGTCGGCGCTCAAATGGGCGCGGCTGCGGGGCGCGCGGGAAGCCTGGCTGCAGGTCGAGGCCAACAACGTGCCGGCGCTGGCGCTCTACCATTCGCTCGGCTTCGAGGAAGTCTATCGCTACCACTACCGCCGGCCGCCGGGTCATGAATGATGTCGTGACCGCCGGCAAACGCCTGCTCCTGGTCGCCGCCTGCGCGCTGGTCGATGCCGACGGCCGGGTGCTTCTGGCGCAGCGGCCTCAGGGCAAGCAACTTGCCGGATTGTGGGAATTTCCCGGCGGCAAGGTCGAGCCCGGCGAGACGCCGGAACAATGCATCATTCGCGAACTGCATGAGGAAATCGGCATCGAAACCGACATCCCATGCCTGGCGCCGCTTACTTTCGCCAGTCATTCCTACGACGATTTCCACCTGCTGATGCCGCTGTTCATTTGCCGCCGCTTTCGCGGCATAGCCCAGCCCAGGGAAGGGCAGACGCTGAAATGGGTGCGGCCGAAGCAGATGCGCGACTATCCGATGCCGCCGGCCGATGCGCCGCTGATCCCGTTCCTCATCGATCTGCTCTGAGGTTCGCGTCCGGTCGCTTCCTGCCGAGGCGTGTATCAGCCAGCGTTAATGGAAGATTTATCTCGTCGTGAAAAATTGAAGCATGGCCGTTCGCGGCCGAGCCGTCGATTTGCCGGGGAGCGATAGCATGAGCCTAGACAGGGATTGGGACTCGATCCGGCCCGAGCGCGGTTTTCGCGCCGCCGATGCGGGCATGGGCATATTGCGCATCACGCTGCTGTTCGGTTCGGCCGCGGTGGCGCTGGCGCTGATTGCAACCCCTTTCCTCGACAGCCAGACACGCTCGCTGTCGGCCCGTGATGGTTTCGGCGGGCTTGACATGGCGGCGACAGGCTCGATCGGCCATCGCGAAACCTACACGCTGCGCCGCAGCGTGCTGCAGCCGCAACCGAGCTCGGTCTGCATCATCAGGTCCAATGGCAGGAGCAGCGGCGACTGCTGACATGGTTAAGAGATTTCGGAAAGGCGGCGGTTTCATCGCCTGTTAAGCCTTTGCCGTTAACCTTTCTTAACAGGTCGGCGGTAAGGTCCCGGACAGAGGGGTTGAGGCCATGAAAGCAGTGCTGCTGGGTTTTCTGAACGACGAGACCGGCGCCACGGCCGTCGAATATGGCGTCATCATCGCCGTGCTGTCGCTGGCCATCGTCGGCGGTATCGGTGAGGTCCGCGACGGGATCATCTGGCTGTTCAGCGACAACAACAGCAAGCTTGCGAACGCTTTCGCACCCACGCCCTGATCCGGCTTTCCGCGCCTGCGGGCAGGATCATTGCCCGCCGGGCGCCTCCAGGATTGTTCTCAGCGAGACCTTGGCCGACCCTGGCTTAAGCGGTTTTTGCTGCGATGCGTCGGGCGCCCAGCCGGACATCCAGACAATCGAGAAACTTGCCCTCACGCGGCCGTCGGGGTCGGAAAACCGCTCGGCGTAGATTTCCGCCGCGCGGGCAAACAGCTTGCGCGAGCCCGGCCGCCGGCTGCGATCGGTGAGCGCAGAGGTTTCGCCCATGGCCCGCAGATCCGCCATCAGGTTGAACAGGCTGGCATAGCGCACCGTCACCGTCTCTACGTCGGCGACCGGCAGAGCGAGACCGGCGCGCTGCAGCAGCGCACCGGCATCGCGCACGTCGGTAAACGGGGCGACACGCGGACTGGCGCCGCCGTAAAGCTCGGTCTCGGCCGAAAGCAGGCTTTCGCGCAACTCGAAAAGCGTACCGGCGCCGGCAAAGGCGCCGAGGAAAAGCCCATCCGGCCGCAACGCACGGCGGATCTGGATCAGCATGCCGGGGATGTCGTTCATGGCCTGCAGCGACAGAAGCGACACCGCCAGATCGAGGCTTTCCGCTTCGAACGGCACGGTTTCGAGCGGTGCGATCAAGCCGGCGCCGCCACCGCTCAGGAAGGCCGTGTCCGCCTCGACGCGGACGATGTCGGCGACCTTGCCGCTTTCGGCGAGCGTTTCGGCTGCTGCCGGCGTCTGGCAAAACAGCACAGCCGCCTTGCCGAACCTGCGCTCGACGGCACCCAGCCGGTCGGCAAGGTCCTCGGCCGTGCGGCGCATGAGGAAGTCCGCACCGTCGACCGGATGAGCAAGGGCGCGCCGCTTGTGCGCCAGCCATAGAGAGGTATCCATTATCGGCTGCAACGGGCAGATCCTTTGTTTGTCCACGCTCCGGGATCGTTGATATAGTGGCGCGCAGGAGCAACCACGTGGCCGATCCGATGCCCAAGATCAAGTCCATCGCGATCACGAACCTGGCGCGGTCGGTTGTCGGCTGGCCGGCGCGTATGCTGTTTCCGCCGGTCTGCGCCGGTTGCCGCCGGCATGTCTCGCAGCCAGGCGTGCTGTGCGGCGCCTGCTGGCCGAAGCTCAGGCTGCTGGAGCGGCCATGGTGCCCGGTCATGGGCACGCCGTTCACCCATCATATGGGCGAAGGCTTTCTGTCGGCCGAGGCGATTGCCGATCCGCCGCCTTTCGAGCGGGCGCGGGCGGCGGTCGCCTATTCCGGCGTTGCCCGCCAGATGGTGCAAGGGTTGAAATACCAGGATCGCACGGATCTGGCACCATGGATGGCGCGCTGGATGGTGCGTGCGGGTGCCGATCTCATCGCCGAGGCGGATGTGGTGGTGCCGGTGCCGCTGCACTGGCGGCGCTTTTTCAGGCGGCGCTTCAACCAATCGGCGGAACTGGCGCGGGCGGTCTCGGTGCTCAGCGAACTGCCCTTCGCCCCCTCGGCGGTGCGGCGCGTGAAACTCACCCGCCAGCAGGTCGGGCTGGAGCGCAGCGAGCGCGAGGAGAATGTGCGGGCGGCCTTTCGGGTACCCGCCGAGGCGGAAATCGAGATCGCCGGCCGCAGGGTGCTTTTGATCGACGATGTCTACACCACCGGCGCCACGGTGCGTTCCGCCACCAAGGCGCTGAAAAGGGGAGGTGCGGCCGCCGTCGACGTGCTGACCTTTGCCCGTGTGTTGCCGGGGGACTTTCGGGCGGACGAGTCCGCGACTATATAAGTCGGCAACGAACAGCGGAAATTCGTCATGGCCGATGTCACGATCTACACCCGTATGATGTGCGGCTATTGCACGGCAGCCAAGCGGCTGCTCGAGCGCAAGGGCGTCGTCTTTACCGAGCACGATGCCTCCTTCTCGCCGGAACTGCGCCAGGAGATGATCTCACGGGCGCATGGCCGCACGACCTTTCCGCAGATTTTCATCGGCGATACGCATATCGGCGGCTGTGACGACCTCCACGAGCTGGAGGCCGAAGGCCGGCTGGACAAACTGCTCGCCAACGGCGCGACGAATTAAGGGAATGACGATGGGTGTTTTCAAAGCCGCTGCGATCCAGATGCGTTCAGGCGAGAGTCCCGAGCGCAACGCGGTCGATCTCGAACGGCTGGTGCGTGAGGCGGCAAGCCAGGGCGCGACCTACATCCAGACGCCGGAAATGACCGGTGCGCTGATCCGCGACAAGGAAGCTCGCGCCGCCTCGTTTACGTCCGAAGACAAGGACATCGTCGTTTCGACCGCGCGCAGATTGGCCAAGGAACTCGGCGTCTTCCTGCATATCGGCTCGACCGCCATCCTGCGGGCCGACGGCAAGCTCGCCAACCGGGCGCTGCTGTTTGGCCCGGATGGTGCTGCGCTCGCCACCTACGACAAGATCCACATGTTCGATGTCGACCTCGACAATGGTGAGAGCTGGCGTGAATCCGCTGCCTACGAACCGGGCACCGAGGCCGTCGTCACCGAGATCGAGGGTGCAAAGCTCGGCTTTGCCGTTTGCTACGATTTGCGCTTTCCGCAATTGTTCCGCGCCGAGGCACTGGCCGGCGCCGATCTGCTTTCCGTACCTGCCGCCTTCACCCGTCAGACCGGCGAGGCGCACTGGCACGTGCTGCTCAGGGCCCGCGCCATCGAGAATGGCGCCTATGTCATCGCCGCCGCGCAGGGCGGCCTGCATGAGGATGGCCGCGAGACCTACGGTCATTCGCTGATCGTCGATCCGTGGGGCCGTATCATCGCGGAAGCCGCGCATGACGAGCCTGATGTGATCGTCGCCGAGATCGACCCGGCGCAGTCGCTTGCCGCGCGCAAGAAGATCCCCAATCTCAGGAATGCGCGGGATTTCGCCGTCAATGCCGGCTTGGGCGAGGCGCCGCGGCTCAGGGGTGCAGCCTCTTGATCCGCTTTGCCCTGATCTGCGAGCACGAGCACGAATTCGAAGGCTGGTTCCGCAGCAACGACGATTTCGACACCCAGAAGAAGCGCGGCTTTGTCGATTGCCCCACCTGCGGCTCGCACAAGGTGCAGAAGGCGCTGATGGCGCCGGCTGTCTCCACGGCGCGCAAGCAGGAAACCATAGCGCTCGCCATGGGCGAGGCGCAGAAGCAGGCTTTGGCACAGCTCAAGGCGATGGCCGAGAAGGTGCGCGAGAATGCCGACTATGTCGGCGACAAGTTCGCCGAGGAAGCGCGAAAGATCCATTTCGGCGAGAGCGACCCGCGCGGCATCTATGGCGAGGCGACGCTGGATGAAGCCAAGAGCCTGGCCGAGGACGGCGTCGAGTTCATGCCCATCCCGGTGTTCCCGGACGATCGCAACTGAATTCCGAGGGAGCTTTGCGCGACCCAGAAGCGATTGAGCCGGAACGCAGCATAAGAGCCGTCGTTGGCCGGTTGGCCCGCTGGGCCGCCGTGAAGCTTAGCGGTACCCGAACGGTCGACGGATTGCTCATCATCAGCGACAAGGGCACCGACAAGATCGTCGAGGCGCTTCAGCTTATTCGTGATTTTGATCCAGTGCGCTACAGACGGCTGCTTGGTGACGTAAGACAGGTATTCGTCACAACCCTTCCTGCTTCAGTCGCGCAATGGGCGAACTCCTCCAAGGCGTGCGAATTGGACGAGCGCCATATCATCAGCGAAGAGACGACGCCGGAATTGGTCGCTTCGATTATCGTCCATGAGGCCACCCACGCGCGGCTTATGCGATGCGGTATCGGCTACGAAGAGGCGTTGCGGGATCGCGTCGAGCAGGTCTGTCTGCGTCGAGAAATAGCCTTTGCGGCCAGATTGCCGACAGGAAAGGGCCGGGGCCAGCAAGCTGAAGCGACACTTGAGGCCATGCCGGACTTTTCCGACAAGGCGATGAGTGAGCGAAATCTCAGTGGTTTGCGAGATGCTCTGCTCTACCTCAACATGCCGACCCGGCTTGTCCACCTCACCGTATCATACCAGCGCTGGAAACACCGGCGCCGGTTCTCGCGGCAGCCTATGAACTGACCGGCTAGAGCATTTCACCGTTTCGCGGAAACGGCGAGCTGCTCTAACTATTTGTTTTGAAGCAATTCCAGGCGGAAAACTTTTCCTAGAATTGCTCTAGCCCATACTCCCGATCAATTTCTCAAGCAGCCGAGAGAGCGTCTCCTGTTCCGCCGGCGTCAAGCCCGAGAGAACCTCGTGTTCGTTGGCCACGTGGGCGGTAACGGCTTCATCGATCAAGGCCAGGCCCTTGTCGGTCAGCCGCACGACAATGCCGCGCCTATCGTTGGGATGCGGCCCGCGCAGGATCAATCCGGACGTTTCGAGCCGGTCTAGCCTGTTGGTCATGGCGCCGGACGTCACCATCGTCGCCTCGTAGAGAGCGGTCGGCGTCAGCGCGTAGGGAGAGCCTGAACGGCGCAGCGTTGCCAGCACGTCAAATTCCCCGGACTGCAATCCATAACGGGCAAACAACGGCGCCAGGCGCTCGCGGGCGATCAGCGAGGAGGCCTCGTTCAGCCGCCCGAGCACACCCATTGGCGAGACATCCAGATCGGGCCGCTCCCGCTTCCATTGCTCGATCGCTCTTGCTGCCCTGTCCAATTGTCTCACCATCATATATCTTGACGTTAAGAATCTTTCCATTATCTTATCATAACATGCAATGCCGGCCAAGGGCCGCGCTACAGGATTCGGTCAATGAAACTTCTCTGGGATTCGGCGCTCGGCCTGCTGGTCGTCACCGGCGGCCTGCTCGGCCTGACGCTGCCGTTCGGCAAGCTCGCCACGGCTGCCGACGTGCCGGCCATGGTCTGGGCCTTCGTCATCTCGCTCGGCGCCGGCGGGGTCTTGCTGTGCGTGCTCCTGGCTCGCGGCAAGCGGGTCCGGCTCACCGCGCACAAATTGCGCTATTTCTTCGTGACTGCCGCGGTGTCCTATGCTGTCCCCAACCTCCTGATGTTCTCGGCCATCCCGCATCTGGGCGCCGGCTACACCGGCATCATGTTCACCCTGTCGCCTGTCATCACACTGGTGTTCTCGATCCTGTTGCGTGTCCGGCGCCCCAACATGCTGGGCATTGTCGGCATCGCCGTCGGCTTCGTCGGCGCCGTCATGGTCGCGGTGACGCGCGGCGAGGCCGGCCAGCCGGCCGATTTGTTCTGGGTAGTGATGGGTTTGCTCATCCCGGTCAGCCTTGCCGTCGGCAACATCTATCGTACGGTCGACTGGCCGGACGGCACCGGCCCGATCGAGCTTGCCGTCGGCAGCCATCTGGCGTCGGCGGCGATGCTGCTTGCCGGCATTCTCCTCCTGTTCGGCGGCGAGGCTTTCGCGCCACTCGGCGGCGTGCCGCTGGTGGTCATCGCGCAGGTCGCGTCGGCGTCGGCTATGTTCGCCTTCTTCTTCAGGCTGCAAGCGGTTGGCGGCCCGGTCTATCTCAGCCAGATCGGTTATGTCGCGGCGGCCGTCGGCCTGTTTGCCGGAACCATCTTCCTCGGCGAGCACTATCAGCTGCTGACCCGGGCAGGCGCGCTCATCATCACCGCCGGCGTGTTCATCACCACCAGGGCACAAAGCCAGAAGGCGTGAGCGGTCGCAAGGGATCCGAATCACCTTCGCGCCTGGAGCCGATTTCACCTGAATTTGTATCCAGATCTGCTTTATCTTCCTGTTTGAGCGTGATCTTTTCCGAGGACCGTTCCCTTTTTGGAATCGTGCTCTGGAGCAAGCCATGAACGAACCGAAGACATCAGAGGCGACTGCTGTCGATGTAGCTGATTTTCGCGCCGCGATGCGGCTGATCGTCGGCAATGTCAGCGTCATCACCGCCGGCACCGGCGAGGATCGCTCCGGCCTGGTGGTCATTTCGGTCGTCTCGCTGTCGGCCGAGCCGCCCAAGGTGATCGCCTGCGTCAACAGGTCGTCGTCGACCTGGCCGGTGATCGAACGCTACCGGCATTTCGGCGTCAATTCGCTTGGGCCCAAGCATCAGCGCGTGGCCGAGCGGTTCTCCGGCTTTGGCGGCATCAAGGGCCAGGACCGCTATGAGGGCGCCGAATGGACGACGCTCAAGACCGGAGCTTTACTGCTTTCGGACGCGGTGGCCGCCTTCGACTGCAGCCTCGACGAGATGATCGATCGCGGCACGCATTCCATCGTCATCGGCTCGGTCGAGGCCGTGCGCACCCACGATGCCGGCCAGGCGCTGATCTACTGGCGCGGCGGCTACAGGCCGCTGAATTCTGAATAAGGCCAGAATTCAGAATAAGGTCAGACTGAGCCTTTTTCCGCCAGGACCATGTAGTTGACGTCCATGTCCTTCGAGCGTGCCCAGCGGTCGGCCAGCGGGTTGTAGGTGACGCCGGTGCGGTCGATGATGGTCAGGCCGGCGCCGCCAAGCGCCTTTTCGAGTTCTTCCGGGCGCACCAGCTTGCCGAACTGGTGGGTGCCGCGCGGTAGCCAGCGCAGCACATATTCGGCGCCGATGATGGCTAAGCCCAGCGCCTTCAGCGTGCGGTTGATAGTGGCCACGAACATGACGCCGCCGGGCCGCACCATCTCGCCGCATTTGGCGACGAACAGGTCGATGTCGGCGACATGCTCGACCACTTCCATGTTGAGGATGACGTCGAACTTTTCGCCGGCGTCGGCAAGGTCCTCAGCCGTCGTGGCGCGATAGTCGATGCTGACATTGCCCTCGGCGGCGTGCAGCTTGGCCACTTCGATATTGGTTTCGGAGGCATCCGCACCCACGACTTCGGCGCCAAGCCGCGCCATCGGCTCGCACAGAAGTCCGCCGCCGCAGCCGATGTCGAGGATGCGCAGGCCCTCGAAAGGCCTTGCAGCGCGCGGGTCACGGCCGAAGCGCGTTGCTATCTGGTCGCGGATATAGGCCAGCCGGACCGGATTGAATTTGTGCAGGGGACGGAACTTGCCGTTCGGGTTCCACCATTCGGCGGCAAGGGCGGAAAAGCGCTCCACCTCTCCGGCATCGATCGTCGATCGTCGGGGCTCTGGCATGGGTTGGTCTCCTCGACACTACAGCGCCGCGCGTCCTCTTGGACGCGCAAAGGACGCTGTAGCACTTTAGATTCTGCGCATGATCCTTTCCGAAATCGACTTCGATTTCGGGGTCATGCGCTAGGAAGTCGGGCGTGAGGCCGCGAATGTCAAGGCAACAATTTTCGATGCTGCCAAGGGGCTGACAGAGTGGCCGACCTACTTCGTGCCGAGCACGTCACGCAGTTTCGCCGCCAGTTGCTCGATGGTGAAGGGCTTGGCGAGGAAATGCACGTCGTGGTCGAGCACGCCGTTGTGGACCACCGCGTTCCTGGTGAAGCCGGTGGTGAAGATCACCTTCAGCAGCGGCATGCGGGCAACGGCCTCTTCCGCCAGCTTGCGGCCGTTCATGACGGGCATGACGATGTCGGTGAACAGCAGGGCGATGTTCGGGTTCTCCGCCAGTTTCTGCAACGCTTCCTCGCCGCTCGCTGCATGAATGACGGTGTATCCGAGTTCTCGTATGGCCTCAGTCGTGGAGACCCGCACGCGGGCATCATCCTCGACGACAAGGATCGTTTCGGTGACCGGTGCGGCGGTGTTGTCGCCTCGCCGCGTGGTCACGGCCGGCTCTTCGGCGCCGAAATACCGCGGCAAGTAGATCTTGATCGTCGTGCCTTCGCCGGGTTCGGAATAGATGTTGACATGGCCACCCGACTGCTTGACGAAGCCGAACACCTGGCTCAACCCTAGGCCGGTGCCCTTGTTGACCGCCTTGGTGGTGAAGAAGGGTTCGAAGGCCTTGGCGATGACATCGGGGGTCATGCCCGAACCGGTATCGCTGACGGCGATCATCACATACTGGCCGGCCGCGACTTCGGCATGGGCGGCGGCGTAGCTGTCGTCGAGATGGCTGTTGGCGGTCTCGATGGTCAGCTTGCCATCATCGCCCATGGCGTCGCGGGCGTTGACGGCTAGGTTGAGAACGGCGTTCTCGATCTGGCTCGGGTCGGCATGGGTTTTCCACAAGCCTCCCGCCAGCACCGTTTCGATACGGATGGTTTCGCCGAGTGCCCGCCGGATCAGGTCGGACATCCCGGTCAGCAGACGGTTGGCGTCCACGATCTGCGGCGCCAGCGGCTGCTGGCGCGAGAAGGCGAGCAGCCGGGCCGTCAGATTGGCGGCACGGGTCGCGGCATCGATCGCCGCGTCGATGAATTGTGCGATGTCGTGCTCGCCGCGCGCCAGCTTGCGCTGGGCGAGGTTCATGGCGCTGATGATCACCGCCAGCATGTTGTTGAAGTCGTGGGCGATGCCGCCTGTAAGCTGGCCGACCGCCTCCATCTTGTGCATCTGGCGGATCTGGGATTCGGCCTTTTCGCGAGTCTCGATCTCCTTACCGAGGGCGACGTTCTTGCGCACCAACTCATCCTGGGCGACGGCCACCTCACGGAAGCGGCGGCGCGATTCCCTGATCGCGTAGCCGGCAAGCAGGAAGATCGCCAGCAGCGCCGCCAGCGAACCGATGCGTAGCCAGGCCTCGACCTGGTCGGTATGCGCGTCGCGCGCGGCGACGGCTGCGGCGCTGATGCGTCGGACCGTATCCATGCTGGTCCGGATTTCGTCCATCACGGCCTTGCCCTGGCCGCTGCGAATCAGATCCAGCGCTTTCGTCGCATTGCCCTGGTCGTACAGGGCAATCGTCTCGGCCAGTTCAGCCTGCTTTTGCGAAAGCGCGTCCTTGATATGGTTGATCGGCTGGACGAGCTGGTCGTCGGGGGCGGTCAAGCTGTCGATGTGGGCAAGTTGGCCCGGAATGGCGCCGACAGCGCTCCGATAGGGTTCGAGATAGGATTTCTCGCCGGTCAGCAGGTAGCCCCGCTGGCCGCTCTCGGCTTCCTGCGCCAGAGAAAGCAGACCCGAAAGCAATTGCTGATATTCGATTG
>NZ_RZTC01000059.1:27671-40518 GCF_004023165.1 Mesorhizobium sp. M7A.F.Ca.MR.176.00.0.0
CGATTGCCTCGCGCGCGGCGGCGCGGTTGGCCCGCTGTTCCTCGACCAGCATGGCGCGGCTGCCGACAATCAGCGCCAGCACGGCGAAGCCGGCGACAAGCGGGAGCGATTGCCATCGCATGGCACGTCGAAGACGAGCAATCATCATCTGTTATGCCGAACCAAAAGAATTCCCCGCAGGCTGCATTTCGTAGGCGGCGGCGGGGCGGAAGGCAATATGCCGGCTTCTGGCGCCGGCAATCGGCCGCCAGCCTTGCGAAACCTTCATCATTTGGCTAAGGAGGCCGCGCATTCAGCGGCCGGCGTCAGCCGGCCTTCCGCTTTTCGGGATTCCGGCTTTTGGCCGGGATCCGGCTTCAGGCAAAGGCATTTCGCTCCCATGGCGCGCATCGTGATGAAATTCGGCGGAACCTCGGTCGCCGACATCGCCCGCATCCGCAACGTGGCGCGTCACGTCAAACGCGAGGTCGACGCCGGCCATGAGGTGGCGGTGGTCGTTTCGGCGATGGCCGGGAAAACCAATGAACTGGTCGGGTGGACGCGTGAGGCCTCGCCGATGCATGACGCACGCGAATATGACGCGGTCGTCGCTTCCGGCGAGCAGGTCACGGCCGGCCTTCTGGCCATCACCTTGCAGAACATGGGCGTGCATGCCCGCTCCTGGCAGGGCTGGCAGATCCCGATCAAGACCGACAATGCGCATGGAGCGGCGCGCATCCTCGACATCGACGGCGCGTTCCTGATCAAGCGCTTCGGCGAGGGCCAGGTGGCGGTGATCGCCGGGTTCCAGGGCATCGGCCCGGACAATCGTATCGCCACGCTCGGCCGCGGCGGCTCCGATACCAGTGCTGTCGCCATAGCCGCGGCGGTCAAGGCTGATCGCTGCGACATCTATACCGACGTCGACGGGGTCTACACCACCGATCCGCGCATCGAGCCCAAGGCGCGGCGGCTGGCCAAGATATCGTTCGAGGAAATGCTTGAAATGGCCTCGCTCGGCGCCAAGGTTCTGCAGGTGCGTTCGGTCGAGCTTGCCATGGTGCACAGGGTGCGTACCTTCGTGCGGTCGTCCTTCGACGATCCCGACGCGCCCGGAATGGGGGATTTGCTCAATCCGCCCGGAACGCTCATTTGCGACGAGGAAGAGATCGTGGAACAGCAGGTCGTCACCGGAATTGCCTACGCCAAGGATGAAGCGCAGATTTCGCTGCGCCGGGTCGGCGACCGGCCGGGCGTTGCCGCCGGCATCTTCGGGCCGCTGGCCGAGGCCAACATCAATGTCGACATGATCGTCCAGAACATTTCCGAGGACGGCAAGTTCACCGACATGACCTTCACCGTGCCGTCGGGCGATGTCGACAAGGCGCTGGCCGTGCTTGAACGCCTCAAGGTTTCGATCGGCTACGATGTCGTGCAGTCGGAAGCCGGCATGTCGAAGGTTTCGGTCATCGGCATCGGCATGAGGAGCCATGCCGGCGTCGCCGCCACCGCTTTCAAGGCGCTGGCCGACAAATCGATCAACATCCGCGCCATCACGACCTCCGAGATCAAGATTTCGATCCTGATCGACGGTCCGTATACGGAACTTGCGGTTCGTACTTTGCATTCCGTCTACGGTCTGGATAAGCAGTAGCGAGAACGATTTGAGTTGTTGCGTGTGCGCCGGTCGCGGTGGAAACTGCGGCGGGCAGAATGCCCATTGGAGAAGAAGCCGCGATGCGTGATCAGGCCAGTGGCCCGCGCGTTTTGCTCAAACGGCTCCGCGAGCTCATGCAGGAGCCGCTGGAGCCGCAGGAGCGGCTTGACCGGATTGTGCGCGACATCGCCTCCAACATGGTCGCGGAAGTCTGCTCGCTCTATGTGCTGCGCGCCGATTCGGTGCTCGAACTCTACGCCACCGAAGGTCTGAACCCGAACGCCGTCCATTTGGCGCAGTTGCGGCTGGGCCAAGGCCTGGTCGGCACGATCGCCGCCAGCGCGCGGCCGCTCAACCTGTCCAATGCGCAGGAACACCCTGCCTTCGCCTATCTGCCGGAGACCGGGGAAGAGATCTACAACTCGTTCCTCGGCGTGCCGGTGCTGCGGGCAGGGCGCACGCTGGGCGTGCTTGTGGTGCAGAACAAGACCATGCGCCATTACCGCGACGACGAGGTCGAAGCGCTGGAAACCACGGCAATGGTGATCGCCGAGATGATCGCCACCGGCGATCTGGCGCGGCTGACCCGGCCCGGCCTTGAACTCGATCTGCGCCGTCCTGTCAGCTTCACCGGCCTGTCCTTCAATGAAGGCGTCGGGCTCGGCCACGTCGTGCTGCACGAGCCGCGCATCGTCGTCACCAATCTGTTCAACGAAGACAGCGAGGAAGAGGTCCGCCGGCTCGAAACCTCACTCAGCTCGCTCAGGCTGTCCATCGACGACATGCTGGAACGCCGCGACGTCGCCTTCGAAGGCGAGCATCGCCAGGTGTTGGAAGCCTATCGCATGTTCGCCAACGATCGCGGCTGGGTGCGGCGGCTGGAAGAGGCCATCCGCAACGGCCTGACGGCCGAAGCGGCGGTGGAAAAGGTGCAGAGCGACATGCGCGCCCGCATGCTGCACATGACCGATCCCTATCTGCGCGAGCGGATGAGCGATTTCGACGACCTCGCCAACCGCCTGCTGCGCCAGCTGATGGGGCGCGGGCCGGAAGATGTCGCCGCATCGCTGCCGAAGGATGCCATCATCGTTGCACGTTCGATGGGGGCCGCCGAGCTGCTCGATTATCCCCGCGACAAGATGCGCGGGCTGGTGCTCGAGGATGGTGCCGCGACCAGTCACGTCGTCATAGTCGCGCGTGCCATGGGCATTCCCGTCGCCGGGCAGATGAAGGGCGCCGTTTCCATGGCGGAAAACGGCGATGCCATCATCGTCGACGGCGAAGAGGGCGTGATCCATTTGCGGCCGCAGCCCGATCTCGAGGCCGCCTACGCCGAAAAGGTGCGCTTCAGGGCGCGCCGGCAAGAGGTCTACCGCGAGCTGCGCAAGAAGCCGTCGACGACCAGGGACGGTGTCCAGGTCGACCTGTTGATGAATGCCGGTCTCGCCGTCGACCTGCCGCAGCTTGCCGAAGCGGGCGCGGCCGGTATCGGCCTGTTCCGCACCGAACTTCAATTCATGGTCGCCTCGACATTTCCCCGGGCCGAAGCCCAGGAAAAGCTGTACCGCGACGTGCTCGAAGCGGCGCGCGGCAAGCCGGTCACTTTCCGCACCATCGACATTGGCGGCGACAAGGTGCTGCCCTATTTCAAGGGTGCGATCCAGGAAGAGAACCCGGCGCTTGGCTGGCGGGCGATCCGGCTGACGCTTGACCGGCCGGGGTTGTTGCGCACCCAGATCCGCGCTTTGCTCAAGGCCAGCGGCGGCCGCGAATTGAAGCTGATGCTGCCGATGGTGACCGAGCTGGGCGAGATCGCCCAGGCACGCGAGATCATCGACCGCGAGGTGCGGCATCTCTCGCGCTTTGCCCATCATTTGCCGACCAGCCTGAAGCTGGGGGCGATGTTGGAAGTTCCGTCGCTATTGTTCCAGCTCGATGAATTGATGAAGGCGGTCGATTTCGTCTCGGTCGGTTCGAACGACCTGTTCCAGTTCGTCATGGCCGTCGACCGTGGCAACACGCAATTGGCAAACCGCTTCGACACGCTGTCGGCGCCGTTCCTGCGTGTGCTCAAGCAGATCGCCGATGCCGGCGTCCGCAACAATACGCCGGTGACGCTGTGCGGCGAACTCGCCGGCAAGCCGATCTCGGCGATGGCGCTGATCGGCCTCGGTTTCCGTTCGATCTCGATGTCGCCGGCCTCGATCGGTCCGGTCAAGGCGATGCTGACGGAACTGCCGCTGGACGAGTTGAAGGCGTTTTTCGACGACAATCTGATGGCTCCGGCACAGGGCTTGCCGATGCGGGCGCTGCTGCAGGCCTTTGCCGACGACCGTTCGATCCCATTGTAGCAGCCTCATCATGGTCAATTTGCCCCGCGATCGTATGGATCAAGTCGTCAAGCGTTTCGAGATGCTCGAAGCGCAGATGTCGGCTGGTCCGGCGCCGGATGCCTATGTGCGCATGGCGTCCGAATATGCCGAAATCCAGGATATGGTGGCCAAGGTCAGGGCATTGCGCCTGGCCGAGCGTGAACAGGCCGATCTGGAAGCCATGCTTGCCGACAAGGGCACCGATGCCGAGATGCGGGCGCTCGCCGAGGCCGAGCTGCCGGAGATCGAGGAGCGCATCGAGGCGTTGCAGAAGGATATCCAGATCCTGCTGTTGCCCAGGGATGCCGCCGACGACAAGAACGCCATTCTCGAAATCCGCGCCGGCACCGGCGGTGACGAGGCCGCGCTGTTCGCCGGCGACCTGTTTCGCATGTATGAGCGCTACGCCGCCGAACGCGGCTGGCGTTTCGAAACCGCCTCGGCCAGCGATGGCGACGCCGGCGGCTTCAAGGAAATCATCGCCACCGTGTCGGGCAAGGGCGTCTTTGCGCATCTGAAATTCGAATCCGGCGTGCACCGCGTGCAGCGTGTGCCGGCAACGGAGGCCAGCGGGCGCATTCACACCTCGGCCGCAACCGTCGCGGTGCTGCCCGAAGCCGAAGAGGTCGACATCGACATCAGGGCCGAAGACATCCGCATCGACACGATGCGCGCCTCGGGTTCGGGCGGCCAGCACGTCAACACCACCGATTCGGCCGTCCGCATCACTCATCTGCCGACCGGCATCATGGTCGTGCAGGCGGAGAAATCGCAGCATCAGAACCGCGCCAAGGCCATGCAGATCCTGCGTGCCCGGCTCTATGATCTGGAGCGCGGCAAGGCCGACGAGGAGCGTTCCGAATCGCGCAAGTCGCAGGTCGGTTCCGGTGACCGCTCGGAGCGCATCCGCACCTATAATTTCCCGCAAGGCCGCGTCACCGACCATCGCATCAATTTGACGCTCTACAAGCTCGACCGGGTGATGATGGGCGAACTCGACGAGATCATCAACGCGCTGATTGCCGATCACCAGTCGAAATTGCTCGCCGACATCGGCATCGATGACTGACCTGCCCGACGCACTCGGCCCGCTGCTGCGGGAAGCGCGGGCCCGGCTTGGCACCACTGTCGACGACCCGGCGCTCGATGCGCGGCTGATCGTCGAGCATTTTTCGGGCACGACGCGCACGCAAGCCATTGCGGACCCTGAACGCAGGCTCGGCGCCGGCATTGTTGCCGAAATCGATGCCGCCCTGAGACGCCGCGCTGGCGGCGAACCGGTGCATCGCATCCTCGGCTATCGTGAATTCTACGGTTTGCGCCTGTCGCTGTCGCCGGAAACGCTGGAGCCGCGGCCGGATACCGAAACGCTGGTCGAGGCGATATTGCCCTTCGTCAAGGCAGTTGCGGCGCGGGAAGGCGGGTGCCGCATCCTCGATCTTGGCACCGGCACCGGTGCCATTGCGCTGGCGCTGCTCAGCGTCGTACCGACGGCTAGCGCCACCGGCGTCGATCTGTCCGCAGGTGCGCTGGCGACGGCGGCCAGTAATGCCGGGAAACTGGGTCTTGCAGACCGGTTCACGGCGCTGCAGTCGGACTGGTTCGAAAAAGTTTTCGGCCGGTACCATGTAATCGCCGCAAACCCTCCCTATATAACCACCGAAGACATTGGAAATCTGCAGGACGAAGTCCGCAATTTCGATCCGCGCCTGGCCCTGGATGGCGGCGCGGACGGTCTGAACCCCTACAGAACCATCGCTGCGGAAGCGGCAAGGTTTTTGGAAACTGAAGGCAGAATTGCGGTCGAGATCGGCCATACGCAACGCAACGAGGTCTGCGAGGTATTCGCTGCAGCCGGCTACGTGTCGGGCGGTGCTTTTCGTGACCTCGGCGGAAACGACAGGGTTATTGTCTTTGAAAGGATAAAGCCTTGACGCAGTGCAAAAAAGCGCTTGGCAATGCCGGGGAATGCGGCTAGGGTCGCCTTAACCGGATGAGACGAAGCAGGCAGTGCTCTTAGCGATTCGGTTTTCCTTGGAAATAGCTGCCTTCTTGCGCAAACGATGCCCAAGCTTCGTGCGGGAATCGTCCGGCAAGTGATGTAACCGGAACAGGATGGCACGTGGCGCCAACGCAATCGATGCGGGCGAACGCCGGTGAAGAGACGAAACGGCTGGCTGCATGAGCGCCTCCGTTCGTGAAGAGTTTTTCGAAAATTTCAAAATGAAGAGAGTTTGATGAGGCCACAACAGCAGAACAGGCGCATGCGCGGTCGCAATAATAATGGCGGCGGCGGTGGTAACAATAACAACAACAATAACAACAACAACCGCAAGGGGCCTAATCCCCTGACGCGCAACTACGAGAGCAATGGCCCGGATGTGAAGATCCGCGGTTCGGCTCAGCAGATCGCCGAAAAGTACGCCACCCTTGCCCGCGATTCTCACAGCTCCGGCGACCGGGTCATGGCGGAGAACTATCTCCAGCACGCCGAGCACTACAATCGCATCATCGCGGCCGCACAGGCGCAGATGCCGATCCAGAACGCGCAGCAGAATCGTGATGATTTCGACGATGACGGCGACGAGGACCGCGACGATTTCGACAATGGCGGCAACAACAGCAACACTGTTTCCGATGCCCAGATCCCGGTGATCAACCATGGCGCCGGCCCGCAGCCGGTCATCGAAGGGACGCCGGCCGAGGTTGCGCTCAACCGGGAAGGTGGCCGCGAGGCCCGTGATAATAATGGCGGGCGCAACAATGGTGGCCGCGACAACAATGGCGGGCGCCATCGCGATCGTCGCCCCAATGGCGGTTACGGCCAGAACGGCCAGCGCGACTATGCATCGTCCGCCGAGCAAGCTGGCCAGCCCCAGCGCAACGAGGCTCCGAGCGAGGCCGAAGCCGCCGCGCCGACCGAATCCGTTGCTGCGGCCGAACCGGCTCCGTCGTTCGAGAATCTTTCGCCGGCAGGCCTTGCGGCCCAGGCCGAACTCAACGAGGCGGCCGCCGAAAGCGGTGCTGCCCGTCGTCCGAGGCGGCCGCGCCGCCCGCGCGTCAACGCCGATCAGGTTGATGGCGGTAGTGACAATGCCAATTCCGTGGCCAACGCCGGCGAGGCGGCTGCGGCCCCGGTCGACAGCGGCAACGCCCAACCGGTCAATGTCGATATCGACAACTGATCGAACGGCATTTCAAGGCATTTGAACGGCGGAGAGAAATCTCCGCCGTTTTCGTTTGGGCGGCCGTGCAATATTATGAAGTTGCCGATATCGAGACGTCTTGAGGGTTCGGAGCTTGTGCACCATATCAGCCTCAACTGGACCCGGCTCGAATGGGAGGGTCCGTCACCGCAATCGGATCCGGTGCCGCAAAGCGGGCCGGTGATGGAAGGAGACAGATATGAACCTTGAGAAATACTCAGAGCGCGTGCGCGGTTTTATCCAGTCCGCGCAGACTATGGCGCTTTCCCGCAACCATCAGCAATTCACCCCTGAGCATATCCTGAAAGTGCTCGTCGACGATGATGAGGGCCTGGCCGCGTCGCTGATCGAACGCGCCGGCGGCAACGTCCGCGACGTCAAGCTTGGCGTCGAGACGGCGCTCGAAGCGATGCCCAAGGTCGAGGGCGGCAATGGCCAGCTCTATCTGGCCCAGCCGCTGGCAAAAGTGTTTTCGACCGCCGAGGAACTGGCCAAGAAAGCCGGCGACAGCTTTGTCACGGTGGAGCGGCTCTTGCAGGCGCTGGCCATGGAGAAGTCGGCCAAGACCGCCGACATACTGGCCAAGGCCGGCGTCACCCCGCAGGCGCTCAACCAGGTCATCAATGACGTCCGCAAGGGCCGCACCGCCGATTCGGCGAGTGCCGAACAGGGCTACGACGCGCTGAAGAAATACGCGCGCGACCTGACCGCGGATGCCCGTGCCGGCAAGCTGGACCCCGTGATCGGCCGTGACGACGAGATCCGCCGCACCATTCAGGTGCTGTCGCGCCGCACCAAGAACAATCCGGTGCTGATCGGCGAACCGGGCGTCGGCAAGACGGCGATCGCCGAAGGCCTGGCGCTGCGCATCGTCAATGGCGACGTGCCGGAATCGCTGAAGGACAAGCAATTGATGGCGCTCGACATGGGCGCGCTGATTGCCGGCGCCAAATATCGCGGCGAGTTCGAGGAGCGGCTGAAGGCCGTGCTCTCCGAAGTCACCTCGGCCAGCGGCAACATCATCCTGTTCATCGATGAGATGCACACCCTGGTCGGTGCCGGCAAGGCGGATGGCGCCATGGATGCGTCGAACCTTCTGAAGCCGGCGCTGGCGCGCGGCGAGCTGCACTGCGTCGGCGCCACCACGCTCGATGAGTATCGCAAGCATGTCGAGAAGGATGCAGCGCTTGCCCGCCGCTTCCAGCCGGTGTTCGTCGACGAGCCGACGGTGGAAGACACCGTCTCGATCCTGCGCGGCCTGAAGGAGAAGTACGAGCAGCACCACAAGGTGCGCATTTCGGATTCGGCGCTGGTGGCGGCGGCGACGCTGTCCAAACGCTACATCGCCGATCGCTTCCTGCCGGACAAGGCGATCGATCTGGTCGACGAAGCCGCATCGCGGCTGCGCATGCAGGTCGATTCCAAGCCCGAGGCGCTGGACGAGATCGATCGCCGCATCATGCAGCTCAAGATCGAACGCGAGGCGCTGAAGGTCGAGACGGACGACGCCTCGAAGGATCGGCTTGCCCGCCTGGAAAAGGAACTCGTCGGCCTCGAGGAGGAATCGACCGAGATCACTGCCAAATGGCAGGCGGAGAAGCAGAAGCTCGGGCTCGCCGCCGACCTCAAGAAGCAGCTCGACGAGGCGCGCAACGAGCTCGCCATTGCGCAGCGCAAGGGTGAATTCCAGCGCGCCGGCGAGCTTGCCTATGGCAAGATCCCGGAACTGGAAAAGAAGCTGAAAGAGGCCGAAACCCAGGACGGCAAGGCTGGCATGGTCGAAGAGGTGGTCACGCCGGATCACGTGGCCCATATCGTCTCGCGCTGGACCGGCATTCCGGTCGACAAGATGCTGCAGGGCGAGCGCGACAAGCTGCTGCGCATGGAAGACGAGATCGGCAAGCGCGTCGTCGGCCAGGGCGAGGCGGTGCAGGCTGTTTCCAAAGCGGTGCGGCGCGCCCGTGCGGGCCTGCAGGACCCGAACCGGCCGATCGGCTCGTTCATGTTCCTCGGGCCGACGGGCGTCGGCAAGACCGAACTGACCAAGGCGCTGGCAAGCTTCCTGTTCGACGACGAGGGCGCGATGGTGCGCATCGACATGTCGGAGTTCATGGAAAAGCACTCGGTCGCCCGGCTGATCGGCGCACCTCCCGGCTATGTCGGCTATGAGGAAGGCGGCGCGTTGACCGAAGCGGTGCGGCGCCGGCCCTATCAGGTCGTGCTGTTCGACGAAATCGAGAAGGCGCATCCCGATGTGTTCAACGTGCTGTTGCAGGTGCTCGATGACGGCCGCCTGACCGATGGGCAGGGCCGCACGGTGGACTTCCGCAACACGCTGATCATCATGACGTCGAACCTGGGCGCCGAATATCTCGTCAATCTCACCGAGGATCAGGACGTCGATCTGGTTCGCGACGAGGTGATGGGTGTCGTCAGGGCGTCGTTCCGGCCGGAGTTCCTCAATCGCGTCGACGAGGTGATCCTGTTCCACCGGCTGCGCCGGCAGGATATGGGCCGCATCGTCGAGATCCAGCTCAAGCGGCTGGAGAGCCTGCTTGTCGACCGCAAGATCACGCTGTCGCTGGACCAGGAGGCGGTCGACTGGCTGGCGGCCAAGGGCTACGATCCGGCCTATGGCGCGCGGCCGCTGAAGCGGGTGATGCAGAAGGAATTGCAGGACCCGCTGGCGGAGAAGATCCTGCTCGGCGACATCCTCGACGGCTCGACCGTCAAGGTGACAGCCGGTTCCGACCGGCTGAACTTCCGCTCGAAGCCGGCGATCGTCGCGGCGGAAGTGGCAGCCTGATCCTACGCCGCGCGTCCTTCCCGGACGCGCGGCGTTTTAGGTCTTTGTCATATGCATGTCGTTTTCCCAAAACCGGGGCCACTTTTGGGCGACGTGCGCAAAAAAAGGGGGCGGGATGACGCTGGACGACTACAACGGCTTCTGCGCCTCGCTGCCCGCGACGAACCACGTTGTCCAATGGGGCGGCGCCCATGTCTGGAAGGTCGGAAACAAGGTCTTCGCGGTTGGCGGCTGGGATCAGGGCCAGCAGCTCTTCGTCACCTTCAAATGTTCCGATATCGCCTATGATGTGCTCAAGGAGCAGCCGGGCCTGCGGCCCGCGCCCTATCTTGCCTCGCGCGGTATGACATGGATCCAGCGTCGGACAAGCCAGAGCATGGATGATGCCGCGCTGAAGGATTATCTGCGCGAGAGCCATCGCCTTGTAGCCCTGAAACTGACCAGACAGGCGCGCAAGGAATTGGGACTTGCCGCAAGCTAGTCTATATTCCTCGAGGCGCTGGAAAACCGCCATCTTCATGCCCGGTTCATGTTGGAACTATATGGTGGGTAACTGGTTTGCTGACGAGGGGCTTCGCCAGAGAACAATGCCGGGCGGCGGCAATTACGGACCGGAGAGTTTCGCCACTATGCTGCGTACGATCTTCACCCTTTCGGTACTTGCCGGCGGGCTTTTGTCTGCCAATGCAATCGCAGCCCCGACGCAGGACAGCGCACCACCGATTGTCCGTGCCGCCGATACCGGTGGCATCCTTGTCGCCCAGGACGGCAATCTCGACATCTACTACGACGCCAGGGGCAACCGCGTGATCGTCGATGCCGATACCGGCAAGGTGATCGCCATCCAGCCGCCGCAGACCCGGCTCGACCGCCGCGCCTTGCGCCGCGATACACGACTGCGCGAACTGGGCCGCGCCCCCGAGGGCGACGACCGTTACTATCTCGACGATCCGGAAGACATGGCGCGGTTCCGCCGCCAGCAGTTGGAAGAGGAAGGCCGCGTTATCCCGCCGCCGGCGGACGAGTACGATCCCTATGGGGACAATGCCGTCGAAGCCTATCCGCCGGCACCGCAGGACGATGGCAGCTACGATGACAATTATCCCGACGCGCCGCAGCCGGCAAAGCCGGGTACCATCAAGCGCCAGCCGCTGGACGAGGCCTCGATAGACCCTGCCCAGCCGGCGACGTCAGCCGATCAGGCAGCTCTGCCACCAGAGACTGGCGGCAAGACCACTGTTGCCCCGGCACTGTCGCTGGGAGCGCGCCAGGATGTCGCCGCCCTTCAGGTGCTGCTCGACCGGGGTGGCGCTTCGCCTGGCGTCATCGACGGGCGTTTCGGTTCGAACGTCGACAAAGCGCTCGCTGCCTACAACCAGATCACCGGCGCCAATCTGCGATCGACCGACGCGGTCGCCATCCAGGCGGCACTTGCGCAATCCGGCGGCGATGCCTTCGCCAACTACACGATCACAGCGGAGGATGCGGCCGGTCCCTATGTCGCGTCGATCCCGGAAGACTACAGCCAGAAGGCGCAACTCGATCGCATGGGCTATACGTCGGTGACCGAGGCGCTCGCAGAGCGCTTCCACATGGATGAGAATTATCTCAAAGCGCTCAACCCGGACCTCGATTTCAATCGTCCCGGCACGACCATCAAGGTCGCCAATTTCGGCAAACTGGTTTCGACGCCGGTGGCCCGCATCGTCGCCGACAAGGACAAGAAAGAGGTTTTCGCCTATGATGCCGGCGGCAGGCTGGTCGCGGCCTATCCCGCAACCATCGGCTCTTCGGACACGCCGTCACCGTCCGGCATTCACACGGTGTCGCGCGTCGCGCTCGATCCGAACTACACCTACAATCCCAGCATCAATTTCAAGCAGGGCCAGAACGACAAGGTCCTGACCATTCCGCCTGGGCCGAACGGTCCCGTCGGCTCGGTCTGGATCGCCCTGGACAAGCCGACCTATGGCATCCACGGCACGCCGGATCCGTCGAAGATCGGCAAGACCGAAAGCCATGGCTGCGTACGCCTGACCAACTGGGATGCGCGGGAGTTGGCCAAGCTGGTTTCGCCGGGTGTCACGGTGGAGTTTGTCGGCGGACCTTCAGCCGATAACCTTGCGCAGCAGTGAACTGGGAAGTGCGGCGGCATAGACCAGCTGCATGATCAGGATGAAGCCGAGCTTTCAAGCGGCCGCCTCATCGAAATCCCCGCCGGCTGCACGTAACGGGGCTGGCATGACTGTGCCATTTGCACCCTGTCAGGGTGCAACCCTGGCCAAACGGCTGGTTTCAATGACTGCAAGCCACTGGCCGGTTGTTGCCGATGCGCTAGGGGTTTAAGCAAGGTTTCATGCATTCACCGAGCAAAGCTGCCGCGGTCCCGCTGACCAGCCCGGTCACGCATGGAACGTTTTGTCCGCAGTCGCAGCGGCGATTTGTGCTGATCGCGGCAATTCTGGCCTCGGCGCTTGGCTTCATAGACGGCTCGATCCTGGCCATCGCCACACCGGCGATTCGCGTCAACCTCGGCGCCAGCCTTGCCGAGGCGCAGTGGATTTCCAATGCCTATGCATTGACGCTGTCGGCGCTGATCCTGGCCGGGGGTGCGGCCGGCGACCGATTCGGTCTGCGCCGCGCCTTCGTGTCCGGCATTGCGCTGTTCATCGTCGCTTCGCTGGCCTGTGCGCTGGCGCCGAATGCCATTGTGCTGATCGCATTTCGCGCGTTGCAGGGCATCGGTGCGGCAATCATGGTGCCCGGCAGCCTCGCCATCATCGCCAAGGCCTACCCGAAGAAAGAACGCGGCCGCGCGATTGGGATC
>NZ_RZTC01000060.1:0-40189 GCF_004023165.1 Mesorhizobium sp. M7A.F.Ca.MR.176.00.0.0
GCCCCAAGCAATAGAACAATATGGTTAACAAACCCAATAAACCAGCCGGGCCGCCGACCTTTCCAGACCCTTCTCTACAGCGGCCGACGCCGCCATATCTTCGTCAGCGGCTGACGCCGTTGTCGTCGTCCTGCGTCGCCGCGAGCACGCCAGACGTCAGAAGCGCCCCGGCGAAAATCGCCTCCGGCGGACCGAACCCGGCGCCGCCGCCGGAGGGCTGAATAGCAGCCGTCTTCTCAGAGCCGACAAGCTTGAGGCAAATGTTGTTGCCAAGGCGGGAAACGTCGAGGCTCGAATTGGCCGAAACCTCCAGATTGCAGCCGCCGACCAGAACGGAGGCCGCGCCGTTGGCGCCAACCACCACACGGCTGCCGAAATCGAGCGCGCTTCCAACCTTGGCAGCGCCATAGCCCGCCGTCTGCGACACCATCACATCACCGGTGGCGGAACGGATGGATCCGATCGGGTTTGCCGAACCTTGATAGGGTGTCGCGCAGCTGCACGAAGCATCCTGGGCAAACGATGAAGCTGAACCAAACCCGATTGACACGACAAATACGGCAAGCGCAGTTTTAACCACAAGGCTCATCAGTCTTCGATCCCTTCTTGCTGCACCACTTCAGACGCACCCCAGTCAAAGGCATTGCATCAGCGCGTACCAGTTTTTCGCCACAATTCCAACCTGTTTCGCGCGCGCGAGGCGATTTAAGCTGACGCGTGTCTGTCCAAGCACAGTACTTTAGCCAGATCGCATTAATAGTCTTCGACTACCTGTCACAGGTTTCTTACTATCGGAAAAAAATTTGAGGTCTCCTTTCCGCGGTGACTGGCTCGATAAGCTTTGGGCAAGCTGAGCGCGCCAAACCTTTCGCCAACCAACCTAATGTATTGAATTATCGATACATTTTTCGGTAGATATTCCTTGATGGCAGCCGCGCGATTTCGACCATTGGTCGTGCTGACAGCATGTAATTCGAGATCGGCTCGATACCAATCGCGGCCAACGGGGTAGGCGGCCGGCTCGGCTACCATTCCTGCTCTCCCGCCATAGAGATCTGCTCCATGCCCCAACCGCGATCCAACTCACCAAGTCGACGTGCCTCAGACTTGGCGCCTTTACCGCCTATTTTGGCCGTACCACGTTCCCTTGCCGGTTCCATGTTGGGCCAGATGGTTCGCTTCGACCAGAATTGCCAAGTGTTTTTTGACGGTGTTTCGGTTTGCACCTGTCAGGTTGACGATCTCGCTGATGGTTATGCGCCCACGCTCATTGATGGCCTCAACGATTTGCAGAGAGAGTTCCGGCAACGTGCCGAGCACAAGACGTTCCCGCTCGATTTTTTTCTCCAACCTCCGCTTTTGCTGCTGCAGAGCGCGCAGGAAATACACAGCCCATGGTTGCCAATTGGGGTTCGGGCTGCGGATCGTCTTCTGAGTCTGGCGTAGCGCCAGATAGTAGCCTTCCTTGCTGTTCTCAATCACGCTTTCGAGGGAAGAGTAAGGCACATACGCATATCCGCTGCGCATCAGCAGGAGCGTCGTCAGAACGCGTGACAGCCTTCCATTCCCGTCCTGGAATGGGTGTATCTCCAAAAACACCACCGTAAAGATTGCGACGACGAGCAGAGGGTGCAGGCTTTGCTCGTTGAGTGTGTCGCGTGTCCACTCGACAAGCTCTTTCATCCGCTTCGGCGTATCGAAAGGCGTCGCCGTTTCGAAGATGACGCCGATCTCTTTTCCGTCGGCATCGAACGCACTGACATTATTGGCGAGTGTCTTATATGCACCGCGGTGGCGTTCATCCTTGTTGCTGAACGCCAGCAGGTCACGGTGTAGCTGTGTCAGGTGGTTTTCGGTCAGATCAATCGCATCGAAATGCGCGAAGATCATTTCCATGACCTGCGCATATCCGGCGACTTCCTGCTCGTCTCGGGACTCAAAGAATTTGATGTCGAGGTTGGCGAGCAGCCGCTCCACTTCGCCGTCAGTAAGCCTGCTTCCTTCGATACGGGTAGAAGAGCCAATGCTCTCGATGGTCGCGACGCGGCGCAGAGCCGATAGGCGTTCCGGAGCGAGCGCGCCCAGCGCTCGCCAAGCCCCTTTGAATTCGTCGATCTCCGAGACCAGAGCAAGGATCTCGGTGGTAATTTGCAGAGAGTCTATCTTCAGGGTCATACCCACAAGTATACCCAAAAATACCCGAAAATTCAAGAACCGGCATACCCAATAAAGGACCCATAAATACCCAAATGCGGGCGCCGGCCAGCTTGAGAACAAGACCCACTCACTTCGCCGCAAGAGCCTCCGGTCTGTACTGGCGACCTGCTCAGCAAGGTTTGTACGTTGCGCCGGCCTGAACCGGCTGGCCGCAGAGAATTCCGCCCTGCGTAAGTATGGTGGCCAAATCTTCCCCCTCAGCCGTCAGGCACTGCACAACAAGGGTATCGCCAACCCTGGAAGCGATCTTGCCGTCGCAAGGTGTTCCGGCACCGACAGGTTTGCAGGCCAGGACGAGCCCCTGGTAGTCTCGGCGCGCCGCTTCCGTCACCAGGAGGCGCATGGCCTGAGGCCTGGAAAACGCCGCCCCGCACAGCAGGATCTTGCGACCGCCGACACGCAGATCATCGACCGATGGAATGGCGAGCTTGCCGTCAAACGGCTTGAGCTCGGCTACCGGCTTCGCGGGGGACGGGCCGCCCCTCTGCATCACGATGATGCCCAGAAAGCCAACACCAAACAAAACTGCCACGACGGCAAGCAACGCTATGCTCCTGACTGACAAAACCATCCTCCCTCCGACCCTGTGCGGCCGGTCCGCTCATTTCGTCGCAAGGGCGCTCAGTCTTTCTATCTGCTGCATGTACTTCTCGATGACGATCGTTTCCGAAAACTGCCGCTCGACCTTGTTTCTGCTCTGGGCTCCCATCCTGTCCCTGGACGAGTCGTCCAGCCGCGCAAACTCGACCATCTTGCTCGCAAGGTCATCAGGGTCCCTCACCTTGCATAGGAAGCCATTGACCGCGTGGTCCACCACTTCCCTGCATCCTGGCACGTCGGTTGCGATCAGCGGCTTGCCCATCGCAGCCGCCTCGAGCAGCGAGCGCGGCGTTCCCTCCCTGTAGGAGGGCAACACGACACAATCCGCGGCACCAATGAAAGGCCGCACATCGTCGGTGGAGCCGAGATATTCGACCAATCCCTCGCCAACCCATTTTTCCACGTGTTCGCGGTTGACCGCGGTCCGGTTTTCGACATCAAGAAAGCCGAGTAGCTGGAAACGCACTCCGGGCACCTCACGGCAAACCCGACGGGCCGCCGTGATGAACTCGCCGACACCCTTGTCCCAGAGAAGCCGGGCCACGAGAAGAAAGATGATGGCGCCAGACCCGGTGCGCGCTTCGGGCGAAGGGGCAAAACGCACGAGGTCGATGCCGGAGCCAGGCAAAAGCGCGGTTCGATCCTTGCGAACCAGGCGTTCGTTGACGAACAGCATCCGGTCATCGTCATTCTGGAAGAAAACCATTTTGGAACGGGCCAATGCCACCCGGTACAAGGCCTTGGCAATCCTGAGCAGCAGACCACCGCGGACGAACGCTGTCCCCAATCCCGAAATGTTGTTGATGACGGGAATGCCGTTCAGATTGGCCGCGATGGAGCCGAACACATTGGGCTTGATCGTGAAGCCGACAAAGGCCAGCGGTCTCTCGCGCCGCAAGAGACGCCAGTAGCGCCACAGAAGGACCAAATCCCGCAACGGTGACGTGCCGGAATTGTCCATGTCGAGTTCGACATAGCGGCAGTCCATGGCCGCAATCAGCGGAGAATACTCGTCTCTCGGCGCGACGACGACCACGTCATAGCCGCGGCTCCGCAGCGCCTCGATCAGTCCCTTGCGAAAATTGACGACATTCCAGGATGTGTTTATCGAGACGACTATCTTGTTGCGAGCAACGGCCGTCATCGCTGCCCACCCGGATATGACAACGGCGTTCTCAACAGCATATCCGCAAACCGATCCGGCGATCTTTCCGACAAGGTCTTTCCGTACAAGGCCGACCGATCACCACCTTGAATGACCTTCAGCAGTGCTTCCGCAATTTCCGACGCGCCAAAGCCGGCTGAAATCTCCAGGCCCGACAGCATGTCCAGATCTCCCGCACAGGGGGTGGTGACGATGCCGGGAATCCGGCAAGCCATCATTTCCAGAAGGACGTTGGGAAATCCCTCCGTCGCCGACGTGAGAATGCCGGCACGCGCTGCGCGAAACAGCGGAAACGGGTTGTCTCTCTGGCCGAGCAGATTGAGTCGCGAGGTCAGATCAAGCTTGCCGGCGCGGGCTCTCAACTCCGCTTCCATGGGGCCAGAGCCAACCATGGTCAGCTCATAATCCTCGCCGGTCCTTCGTCTGACTTCGGCCAGCACATCAACCGCGATCATCGGACGCTTCACATCAATCAGCCGGCCGCACCAGACTATCTGCGGACGGCGTGAAAGTATCTCGGCGTCGTGCCCCGACGATGCTTCCATGGACATTTTGACGATGAGATCTTCGTCGACCGGGTTGGGCAAAGTACACAGCTTGGCGATTGCTCGCCGGGGCAATACGTCACGCAGGCGTTCATTCATATAGCTCGTTTGCGCGACTATCATGTCCTGGCTGCCATAGGCAGCGTAGAGCGCCTTGTAAGCGAGCGCGCGAGGACCCTTGAAGCGATCCAGAAGTACCGTGGACTCGCGGGCGACCAGCCTATGGCTGCGGAGAAGTCCAACGCTTCGGGCGGCAGCCAGAAACGAGTTTACCCGTGCGTGGCTCGAGAACACCAAATCGTACCGACGCCGGATCAGCCGCGGGGCGAGCAAAAACTCGCTCATGGCCTTGCCGCCGCCATAGCCGTAGCTGCACCGAATTCCGTCCTGGTGTGATCCAGCGGCCTCGCCCGCCGCCTGGCTACCCAAGAAGCCGATTTCGACGTCCCAGTCGGGTCGCCTCGCGAGTGCGCGCGCAACAAGTTTCAGGATGGTTTCGGCACCGCCTCTTCTGTCGAGCGGAATGGCGATCAGCGCGAGCTTCCTTTTCATGGGCCGCGGGAACTCACTGTTTTCGCCGAAAGACATAGGCGTAGGTTTCAGCGGCATCCTTGCGGAGGAACAGGGCCGAAACGCCTAACCAGATGCGCCAGGCAAGAAAGGCCGGCACGAAAAAATAGAAGTAGGAGCTTTTCCAGAACAGACGGCGCTCGATAAGTTCCAGGTCGTTCCGTTTTGCGATTGTTTCGACGTCACTGGGCAAGCACTTGTCGTAGAAGGCCGGAAACCCGTCATGACCCATGCCCTTTTCAGGATAGATCGCAAAAAGCAGCCGTCGCTTCATCCCCTCCGGCAGGACCCGATTCAATCTGGCAAAAACGGCGTTGCGCGAGGGCGAGAAAATGGCAACCATGCCTCCCGGTTTCACGCAACTGGCAATGCCGCGCAGGGCGCCCTCGCCATCACGGACGTGCTCGAGCGTTGCTTGGCAAATGACGACGTCGGCATCGCCCCTCCCCCTAAACGAGGTAAGGTCCGCTTCAATCTCCTCGTCGTATATTCCGCGTGGCGCTTTCGACAACTCTTCCGCGTCGAGGTCGAGCCCAACGACAAAAAGCCCCAGGCGCCGCTTCTCCGAAAGACTGACGAACGGCCTGGCACCCCCGCCAAGATCGTAAACCCGAGCGTTTGAGGTAAGTAAGGGAGGTGCTATCTCCGTCGCAAAGGTCCGGTTGCCGTCGATGCGAAGGCGCCGCGGCAGAGCACTGTCCAGGAACTCGGAAATGGCCACATTCGTGCGAACAAACTTTCGCAATATCGACACTGCTTCACCACCGGTTTCGTTTGGCGATCTGCGCCCACTCGGATTTGACATCCGCGCTATATCCTGTGGAAGACGTAGAGCCGCGTATGATGCGAAAATGGGCCGAGCAACCGGTCCGCAGCAGCACGCAAACCTCTCAGGATTCCATTCTTACTGTCGTACCAGGCCTGCATCGGCTTGGAGAAAAATGTCTCGTCCTTCAGCCCCTTGAAGCCTCCCCTCGGCTGTGATCCCAGAAGCTTGAAGCCGTGCTGTTCGAAATTGGAAACAATCGAAGACGGCTCAAGAACGAACTGGTAAAATCCGGCCCGTTCACCTGGAAACCTGGGATAGAGACCCATTCTGATCTTCAGCCGCCGGAGAGGAGAAATGCTCGGCACTGTCACGAAGGCAACTCCTCCTGACCGGATGATGCGCTTCATCTCCAATGCGATCTCATCGTAACCGTCGAAGAAGTGCTCGATCACCCCCAGAGACCACACCCCATCGAAGAATTCGTCCGCGAAGCCCGTTGCTCGAACATCCCCCACGGTCACTTGCAAATGGGGCGCGGCACGATTCACCATCCCCACGGTCTTCTGCGCGAAGTCGATCCCGTAGGCGGAAAAGCCTGCCTGGTCGAGGCCATGGACCGTATTGGCCAAGCCACATCCAGCGTCCAGGATCTTGGCCGATCCGGTCAGGTATCGCTTGGTGGTTTCAACGACAAAGCGATCCGGCCTCAAGACAATCCCTTCGGCCCAGTGAGAATCCCAATAGTCGTCATCAGCCACCGTGCCGACATGGACGATGCGCCTGTTTTTCTCGTCGTAGAATGCTTTCTTCTCATTCATTTCTGGCATCCGGACCGACCATCAAAACGGTGCGCTGTTTCGCACCAGGCCCTTGATCTGCAATCACATTCCTCAATGCGAAAAAGGAACAGCCAGCGGCAACGACATATCCGAACAAAAATGCCATTTCACTGCCAAGAGGCACCCGCCACCAAAGGCCCAATGCCGCCAGACAACAGCAAGCCAACGCCCCTATCGCGTAGGAATAGGTCAACGTCATCGCTTTGCTCGACCTAAGCGCAAAAGGATCGATGATCACTTTCTTCGTCCTGTTGACCAGAACAGCACAAGAAACGATCCCGAACACCACAGGATCAAAAGACTTCCCCAGCCATCCGGATGCATGGCCCGAGAAAAACAGGCCAACTATTCCGGCCGCGGCCACGGTCGCAAAAATGAGTGCGATGGCCGCTCCCTCGAACAGTCCGCGCCGAAACTCCCTGACGTTTCCATTTGCGGCACTGAGAAACGCCCTTGGCACAAATACGAAGCTGGCCGCATTCATGAAGAAGCCGACGGACCGTTGTGAAAGATCGACGCAAAACGAGAAGACACCGAGATGGGTCTCGGAGCCAAGCAACAAAACAATGTATCGAATGCCGACAAACACGCCGCTCTCGGCCAGATTGCTCAACACAAATCCCCAGCCTGTAACCAGAGACCCGGCAAGATAGGAAAAGCCAGGCCGTCTCAGATTCATAGGTCCCAGGAAGGCAAATGAAATCAGCGCTCCGACGAAATAGCTGAGCGAAAAGGCTGCAAGAGCCGAGCCTACTTTCGCATCGCCGACAAGCAGGATTATGGCTCCTGCCTGGTATGCGACGGCCTGGCCAATCGCCGACCAACCGTACGCCCACAAACGCAGTTGTGACCTCAAAATCTCTTGAAGTGCGGTGTGCAAGCCGAAAGAAACGATGATGGTCGCGGCAACGGCATTGCCAAATCCCAGCCACGTCATTGCCAGTCCAGCCAGAACGACAAACAACACCACAACTGCCAGCACGGTCAAAATGGACGATACGTACTCTCTACCCATTCCCGCGGCATGCATTTTTGCGGAAACCGGCATTATCGAATAGGTCGCGACTCCAAAAACAAGTGTCGAAATAAATGAAACTGTCGCAATCGTCGTGCTGAAAACACCGTACTGTCCAGTCTCCAGATGGCTGCCGATGTACAGCAACGTCGCTATGTTCAGAAGACCAGGAACAATTCGTATTACGATGGCTTCCACCAACTTCCACAGGCTGGCTTCTTTCATGAAGTCACCCGCACGAATGACCTCTTGAGCAAGAACGGGAAACTCAAGACACCAAAGCTCAAACAGGCAAGAACCGCCTTGCCCAAGAACCGAACTGACCGATATCGTCCTAGCCAGAACGCCTTGATGTAGTTCAAGTTCAGCAACAACATCGGGTATGCATTTTGTCGCTGAAGAAGCCGAATCCTTGCCGTCATCCCCTCCGGCAAATATCGTTTTTGTCCAATCTCGACATTGACACAGATAACGTCGTATTCGATCGCCAATCTGGACCAGAGAAGAGATGTTGGAACGCGGCGGAACCGCCCCGCTGGGGGCACGGCAACCCGTTTAAGCAAAGGAGTTTTGATGACCTCCTTCTTGTCGCCGACCACCCGTTCGTCGGCCCGCATCTTTATCAGGTTTGTCCGTTCCGACGGAAACGGCTCTGCTGCCGTCTCTGGGTGGCCAAGAGCCATCGAGAACACAAAACCCGCAATCTTCTCATCGACACCTCTCTGCGAGAGGTGCTCACAGACTTCCGGCAGGCGATCGGTGAAGAGATCGTCGTCATCATCGAAGACCATGCAATAGTCGCCAGTGGCGGAAGCAATCGCCGAAAACATCGCGCGGCCTCTGCCGTCATTCGGGCCGGTGGTGACCACCAAACTGGCATCGCGAGATGCGATTTCCGCAAGCGCTTCGTTCGTTCCGTCGGTCGAACCGTCGACATGGACGCATATCTGCAATGGGCAGTCCGTACGCAACAGTTGCTGAACCAGCGCCGCAACGCGATCCCGCCGATTGAACGTGGGGATGCAGACGCTCAATAGCGCCTGGGACTGCAATGGATTGCAGACTGCCTGTTTGCGAGCCGTATCGATTCCATCTGCTCCTGGTTACGCGATCATGGAACAGCGCGGATCAGCCGGGAAACGCCGAGCCTTATCCCCGCGCAAAATACGCCTTGTACCACTCGACGAACCGCCCGACGCCCTCGGTCACCGTCGTCGCCGGGCGGTAGCCGACCGCCTGCTCCAGCGCCGAGGTGTCGGCGAAGGTATCGGGCACGTCGCCGGGCTGCAGCGGCAAGAGTTCGACGATGGCTTTGCGGCCCAGCGCGTTTTCCAGCGCCTCGACATAGGCGGTCAGCTTCACCGGGTTGTTGTTGCCGATGTTGAAGATGCGCCAGGGGGCGCTGCTTGTGGCCGGATCGGGACGGCTGGAGTCCCAGGCGGCATTGCCCGTGGCCGGGCTGTCGCTGGCGCGGATCACGCCTTCGGCGATGTCATCGACATAGGTGAAGTCGCGCGTGTGGTTGCCGTTGTTGAACAGCTTGATCGGCTCGCCGGCCAGGATGTTCCTGGTGAACAGGAACAGCGCCATGTCCGGGCGACCCCAGGGACCATACACCGTGAAGAAGCGAAGCCCGGTCGTCGGCAATCCGAACAGATGGCTGTAGCTGTGCGCCATCAGTTCGTTGGCGCGCTTGGTCGCGGCGTAGAACTGCAGCGGATGGTCGGCCGGACGATGCTCGGAAAACGGCATGTCGGTGTTGGCACCGTAGACACTCGACGTGCTGGCATAGGTCAGGTGCGCGACGGCGCTGTTGCGGCAGGCCTCCAGCATGTTGGTGTAGGCGATGATGTTGCTTTCGACATAGGCATGCGGGTTTTCCAGGCTGTAGCGAACCCCGGCCTGGGCGGCGAGATGGATCACCCGGTCGAATGCATGGTCGGCAAAGCAGGCGTCGACCACGCTCTTGTCGGCGAGATTGCCGCGGATGAAATGATAGCCGGCATTGGTCTTGCGGCTCGCCTCGTCCAGAAGCCGCAGCCTCGCCTCCTTGATCTCCGGATCGTAATAGTCGTTGACGTTGTCGATGCCGACGACCTCGTCACCGCGCTCCAGCAGCCGCTTCGCTACGTGATATCCTATGAAGCCGGCCGCGCCGGTGACCAGAACCTTCATCAGAAACGCCCATCCGTGACATGCCTGGGGAACAGACCCTTGATGTCGTAGATGACGCCCGGGGTCTTGCAAAGCGCCATCAGGCCGTCGACGCCTAACGCGCGGAACTGCCTGTGGCCGACGGCCACGATAACGCCGTCATAACGCATGTCGGGAATGTCCTTCATGCTGGCTACGCCGAAGGCACGCGCGCATTCCTGCGCGTCGACCCAGGGGTCCCATATGTCGATGCCGGCGTTGTATTCCTTCAGTTGGGCAACGATATCGGCGACCTTGGAATTCCTCAGGTCCGGACAATTTTCCTTGAAGGCCGCGCCCATCACCAGAATCCGGCTGCCAACGACAGGTATTCCCTTGCGCATCATCAGGCGGGCCGTCTGATCCGCCGCGTGCCGACCCATGCCGTCATTGATACGGCGGCCAGCAAGAATCACCTCCGGATGATAGCCGAGTTCCTGGGCCTTGTGGGTGAGATAGTAGGGATCGACGCCGATGCAGTGGCCGCCGACGAGACCAGGCGTGAAGCGCAGGAAATTCCATTTGGTGCCGGCGGCTTCCAGCACTTCGGACGTATCGATGCCGAGCTTGCCGAAGATAAGCGACAACTCGTTCATCAGCGCGATGTTGAGGTCGCGCTGAGTGTTCTCGATGACCTTGGCCGCTTCGGCGACCGCAATGCTCGAGGTACGGTGTGTGCCTGCCGGCACGATCGAGGCATAGAGCGCATCGATACCTTCGGCCGCTTCCGGCGTCGAGCCGCTGGTGACCTTGACGATCGTTTGCAACCGATGCTCGCGGTCGCCCGGATTGATGCGCTCGGGACTGTAGCCGAGGAAGAACCCCTCATTGTAGCGCAGGCCCGAATGTTTCTCGATCAGCGGCGCGCACACCTCTTCCGTGCAGCCGGGATAGACCGTCGATTCGAAGATCACCACCGCGCCTGGCGATATGACCTCGCCGACAAAAGTCGATGCCATGATCAGCGGTTTCAGATCCGGACGGTTGGCCCTGTCGATCGGCGTTGGAACCGTGACGATGAAAATCCCGCAATCGCGCAGATCGGCCTTGTCGGTGGTGAATGTCAGCCGCGACGCAGCACTGATCTCATCGCTGCTGGCTTCCAGCGTATGGTCGTCGCCACGCCTCAGCGCGTCCACCCTCGACTGGTCGATGTCGAAACCGACGACATCCCTGCCGGCGCCGAAGGCGACCGCCAGCGGCAGGCCGACATAGCCAAGCCCGATGATCGCTATTTTCCTGGAGGCGAGATCCATCTGCTTCCTGCGCTTGCTATTCCAGAGCCATGCTTCGCATTGGTTATCTCGCACCAAAGCCGGTAAGCATCGTTTTCAGCGTCTTGAGAGTTATCAAAACGTCCAGCCAAGGCGAAAAGTTCTTTATGTAATAGAAATCATAGTGCAATTTTTCCATAACGTCATCGACGGCAGCCACATGCCCCTGATTTACTTGTGCCCACCCACTTATGCCCGGCCTGACGATATGCCTGTAGCGGTAGAATGGCAGCTCAGCCTCGTACCACTGCGACAGCACGACAGCTTCCGGCCGCGGCCCGATCCAACTCATTTCGCCACGCAGGATGTTGATGACCTGCGGCAGTTCGTCGATCCTGGATTTTCGCAGGAAACGCCCGACTCTGGTGATGCGGTCATCGTCGTGCCTGGTGATCGCCCTTTCCTTTTCGCTGCCGGCGCCAGAGTGCTGGCGCATCGAGCGAAACTTGTAGACCGTGCAGATCTTGCCCCGGTAGCCCATGCGTTGCTGGCGAAACAGCGCAGGACCATCGGAATCCAGCCGGATCAGCAGCGCTATCAACGCCAGAACGGGGGAAAGAACGATGATCAAGACAAGTGCCGAGACCCAGTCGACCGCCTGCTTGATCTTGAGATAGGCCTGGTTCGGATTGAGCGAACCAAGCGTGTTTTCCGACAGGTGCTCGATCTCGACCCGACCGGTCAGCGACTCTCTGACCTGCTTGACGTGGTATACGGGCGTTCCCGAAAGGGCCCGATCCGCGATGTATCGTTCCCATTCCGCGCCAAGATCGGCACGCAGATCAACGACCACGCCGCTGGCTCTTTCGATTATCGTACTGGTCGACTTGATCCAAAACCAATGCACACCCGGTAACGTCTTGAGGCGCTCGACATCTCCGCCGGGAATCACCACGAGCCGGTACGGATCGAGACGCCGCGTCAACAGGCTCAGGCCGAAGTACCAGAGCGTGGACTGCGTGAAACTGGCGGCAGCCTGAAACCGGCTGTACTCGAACCGAAAAAAGAAGATGGTCAGGAAAACAGCCCCGTAGGACAGGGCAAATGTCGGCAAGATGTAACTTGCCGCGGCCACGCCTGGGAAATTTCCGATGCGGCGATAAGACAAGAAGCCCACAAGGTGCGCGATGACCGCAGCGGCTACTGTTACCTGAAGATTGGCCGAATAGATGAATTCAGGATTGAAGACAATCCGGATGATCGCCGGCGCAAAAATCGCGAATGTCAGTCCGCCAAGCAGTTGAAACCGAATCCTGAACAGGAAGTGCCGGCTTCCGACAATAGTCGACGCTGCGACATTCAACGTCTTCCCCCCTTCCCCGAAGCTGCCGTATCGGCGACAGACCAGCGCGATAGCGCATCTGACCTGATCGTTCACAACAACGAATCGGACGTCTCGCCCCCCGGCGATTCGATACAGTCGAAGACCAAGAGCTACGACAGCGCGGTCGCGCCAGCAAGCATCTATTTCTCAGATCAACAGTTCGGGAAATTGAAAAGCCTGGGCTAATAAAGCGACTTAATGATCATTACTGAAGATGTCGCAGCGTCTAGGGCGATCTAACCGACAATCTATCGAGGTTGGCGGACATCAGACCGGAAATCCGCCAGTGACGCCGCTCCGGCCAGTGGCTTGATTGCCCCTGGCCGTTTCTTCGATCGCGCGCTTCAGCCGCGCTTCAGCAGCGTCCAGACGGCCGGCACCAGGCTTGCCGCGAGCGCCACCTTGATCAGGTCGCCGACGATGAACGGCACGACGCCGAACTGCCACGACTTTTCCGGACCGATGAGCAGCGCCAGCCAGGCAAAGCCCATTGCCATCATGACGACTTCGCCAACCAGCATGGCGTTGAAAAGCTTGATTGGATGGCGGTCCCAGCCGCGATCCGCCGCCCAGCCGACAATTGCCGCCATGACCACGAAGCCGGCGAGATAGCCGCCGGTCGAGCCGAGCATGTAGGCAATGCCGAGACCCTTTTCAGGCGTGCTCTGGAAGACGGGGAAGCCCATGGCGCCCTCGGCCATGTAGAGCAGCAGGGTGGCGACGCCGAGACGCATGCCGAAGGCGGCGGCGATCAGCAGCACGGCCAGCGTCTGCATCGAAATGTCGACCGGCCCGAGCATTACCTTGGTCTTGGCCGACAGTGTCAGCACAAGCGTTCCGGCGATGGCCAGGAAAAGCTGCGTTGCCAGCCGCGCCGCGCCGTTTTGCGGCAGAGCCAGAGAAACAAGCGGACGCATCGTAGTTGCAATTGCCATGGTATTTCCCCAATCCGATTGCCGCACTCCGATGTTCGCGGCCTCACATCCTCCTATATTGGCTTGCGTGTTGTGCGGCAATCGGTTTTGCCGTTTCCCGAAACAAGGCACCGATGCATGGCACTGAAATTCGATACCGGCTTCGACCCCTTCTATGGCCAGGGGGTGAATGTCGCGCCCGATGTCCAGCGCATCACGGCCCGCAATCCAAGCCCCTTCACCTTTCACGGCACCAACAGCTACGTTGTTGGCCGCGATACGCTGGCGGTGATCGATCCGGGGCCGGAGGACGAGGCGCATCTGCGGACCCTGATCGAGGTGATCGCAGGCCGGCCGGTCAGCCATATCTTCGTCAGCCACACGCATCGCGACCACTCCCCGCTGGCGGCCCGGCTGAAAGAGCGCACCGGCGCCCTCGTGCTGGCAGAGGGGCCGCACCGGCCGGCAAGAGCCCTGCATATCGGCGAGACCAATGCGCTCGATGCCAGTGCCGACACGGCTTTCATCCCTGATGTCGCCCTGCCCGACGGCGAGGTGGTCGACGGCGACGGCTGGTCGATCAGGACGGTTCTGACCCCGGGCCACACCGCCAATCATGCGGCGTTCGCGCTGCAGGGAACCGGCATCCTGTTTTCGGCCGATCATGTCATGGCCTGGGCAACCTCCATCGTCGCCCCGCCGGACGGGGCGATGGCCGACTACATGGCCTCGCTGGACCGCTTGATCGAACGCGGGGACCGCTTGCTGTTGCCAGGACATGGCGGGCCGGTGACAGCACCGCGCGCTTTCATGCGCGGGTTGAAGACGCATCGCAAGATGCGCGAGCGCGCCATTCTGGAGCGGGTCAAAGAGGGGGACCGGACGATCGTGGACATGGTCAAGGCGATCTACAGGGACACCGACCCGCGGCTGCATGGCGCCGCCGGATTGTCGGTGCTTGCCCATCTCGAGGATCTGACGGCGCGCGGCCTGGTCACGACAGACGGCGACCCGGCCATCACCGGTATTTTTGTGCCGGCAAGCTAAGATCGGCGCGAGCTCATCTGCGCCCTTTATACTCTAGAAGCGGCTGGAGCGCTCTGCCGGTTGGGGCGACTTCAAGCCCTGGCAAGAGCATTCAGGATCAGTTGGAAGTCGTGCCGCGGTCTCCAGCGCAACCCGCGAGGCGGTCATGGAGAGGCTCGGCAACACATGCTCCTGCAGCAATTCCTGGCGACTGCGGTCCATATAGTCGTTGAAACCCGCGGTCACGAACGCAAGCGGCACGAAACAAGCGCCGATTTCGCGCGACAGGGTCGCCTCGGGGGCGATGGAATGGTTGAGCACATCCGCGCCCATGCTTCGATAAGCCAAAGCCTCGGCTGGGGTTGTCAGTCGAGGCCCGTAACAATGGGCAGCCACCAACTGCTGCTCGATGCCATGAACCCGGCATTCGGCTGGCCAATGACGGCGGGCCGTCTCAACCAGAACCGCCGCACATCTTGGACATACGATCTGCTTGCCCGAGCAGTCAAAGCTCTGGCGGTCTGGAAGCAGTGAAAAAGGCGTCTGCGTCAGTTCGATGATATCGGCAGTCACCACCATGTCGCCGGGTTGAATCGCTTTGTTGACGGCTCCAACGGTCGAGCAGGCTAGGACTTGCTTTACACCCGCGTTCATCAACACCCAGAACGCCCGGCGATGGCAGGAATGGTCGATATGGTCGCGCGGATCGCCGTGCGAATACATGCACAACGCACGTTTCGTTCTGCCTTCCGCAGTAATCGAGGCATCGAACTCGATCAGCTTCCAGTTGTCGCTGCGGCCGAAAGGCGTTTCAAAACTAATGTCACGCCGCAAGGTGCGCACACCATCGAATTCGATATCTTCCGGGAAGGCCAGCCCCCAGTTTGCCGACCCGGTGATGATGGCCAGTCCTACCTGAGGTATGTCCGCTGCGTGATCCGCCGGATCACTGGCTATCTGATTTGTGAGCATGTTTCCAATTTCAGTCATGATTTTTGGTGTAAAGTCACGATCAAGACGACGACCACGACCATGGCGGTCCACACCGTTGAGATCGCCGCGATGGTCGGATCGATCTGATCGCGCAGAGATATGAACATGAGCTTCGGCAGCGTGCTGTTTTGACCACTCGAGACGAAGATCGAAATGACGGATTCGTCGAGTGATGTCAGGAAGGCCATCAATATGGCCGACAGCAGACTGATCTGAAGCTGCGGGACAATTATGCCGCCGATGGCTCTCGCCCAGTTCGCGCCGAGGCTGCGCGCCGCCTGAACTTGGTTCCAGTCAAAGCGGGCCAGAGCGGGCAACAGCACAATGCACACGACAGGAATGGCCAACACCACATGCCCGACCAGCACGCCGAATAGCGTTCCGACCAGATGTTGCGCCGCCAGCACAAAGAAGAGACCGATCGCAAGCAGGATTCCTGGCACGATGGACGGGGTGAGCAGAATGCCCTGAATGGTAACAGCGGCCTTTCCGCCGAGCCGATTTATCGAAATGCAGGCCAGCAGCCCCAAGGGTACCGCGAGCATAGCTGTCAATGTTCCAAGAACCAGGCTCGTCCTGAGCGCAGCCATCCACGTCGCCGAACCGAAAAAATGATCGTACCAGCGCAATGAATATGCGCGCGGCGGGAACTCGAGAAGGTCGGACGCCGAAAAGGACAGCGGCGCGACCACGAGCGTTGGCAGCATCAAGAACGCCAGCACGAGTGCGGAAAAGCCCCACAGACAGATGCGGGACAGCCTGTTGTCCGGATAGGCCTCAAGCATGGGACGCACCGTCGCGCGTCAGCAGTCGCCGTGCCGACAGGAACATCACACCGATCAGAGCCATGACAACGAGGAGCAGAATGCCCAGGACGCTCGCCGACCCCCAATCCTGAAAGGTCGATAGCGTGCGCTCGATCCGGGTGGAGAGAGGATTTACCTTGCCGCCGCCCAGCACCGCCGGCGTGATGAAGAAGCCGAGCGTATAGATGAAGACGATGATCGACCCCGAGAAGATGCCGCCGGCCGAAAGCGGCAGAATGACCGTGCGGATCGTTTGCCCGAGAGTGGCGCCCATGCTCGCCGCCGCACGAATGAGGTTGGCGTCGATATCGCGCATCGCGGCATAAACCGGCAGCAGAAAGAGCGGCAGCATGTAGTGAACCATGCCGATCAGCGTTCCCGTGAAATTGTAGACCAGCGGCAATGGCTCAGCTGTCAGGCCTGAACCCGTCAAAGTTGCGTTGATCAGGCCATCGCGCCGCAACAGCACCAGCCAGCCATAGGTGCGCACCAGAATGGAGGTCCACAATGGCAGCATGACGAAGGCCATCAGCAAATTGGCCACCCTAGGTCTGGCGCTGGCCAGGGCGAGCGCCAGGGGAGTACCGAGAAGAATGCAGATCGCCAGCGTGCCCAGGGACAATTCAAGGGTTGTGACCAGTGCCGACCATGTCAGCCCGCTCGAAAGCACCTTCTCGTAGTTGCCGAGAGTGTATTCGCCATCCGTGGTCAGGAACGATTGCCGGATGATCCACAGGATAGGCAGTATCGCAGCCAGCCCAACGATGAACAGCGCCGGCAGAGAAAGTGAGAGGAAGAACCGCCGCTCTCGTCTTGCGTCTGCCGCAAGCGCGGGATTCGCCATGACGGTCACGCCCTAGCTCCTGGCATCGCGTGAACTTTTGCGGCTGGTGCAAAGGCGGTCATCGACTGGCCGGTGGCAAGCTCGGCGCAGCCGCTGGCCAGGGCTGCCGGAATGCAGACAAGAACTTCTTGCCCGCCGTCCAGCACAAGCGTCAGAAGCCAGTTCTCGCCGCGAAACACCTTGGCGCGCAGTGTTCCTTCGAGCGCGACGCCATCTCGTCCGACGAGCTTTGCATCAAGATGGAAGCTTTCCGCGCGGATCATCAGGGCTTCGGGCGATGTATCGGCGCCGTCGATTCTGCGCACGAGGCCTGGGGCTATAATGTTGGCCTCGCCTAGGAATTCCGCGACGAAGCGGGTCGATGGATGATGATAAATCCGCTGTGGCGTATCAATCTGCTGGATACGGCCGGAATCCATGACCGCGACCCTGTCAGACATAATCAGCGCTTCGCGCTGGTCATGCGTCACATAGATGGTTGTGATCCCCAAATCATCGTGCAGACGTCTGATTTCATACTGCATGGTTTCGCGCAGACTCTTGTCGAGCGCCGACAACGGCTCGTCCATCAGCATCACGCGTGGTTCGAAGACGATCGCCCGCGCCAGTGCTACCCGCTGGCGCTGTCCGCCCGATAGCGCGGCAATGTTGCGCTCCGACAGATCTTCCAGCTTGACGCGGGCCAACGCCTCAAACGCCCGCTTTCGGACCTCAGATCTCGGCGCCTTGCGCAGTACCAGCGGGTACTCGACATTCGCGAGGACGTTCATGTGGGGAAACAGGGCATAGTTCTGGAAGACGATGCCGATGTCGCGCTTGTTGGGCGCCAGGCGGGTGATGTCCCGATCCCCCAACAAGAGTTTGCCGGAATCTGGCCGGACAAATCCGGCCAAGGCCATGAGCAAGGTCGTCTTGCCCGACCCCGATGGGCCTAGCAGCGTGAGGAATTCGCCAGCCTTGATGTCGAGCGAAACATCGTCCAGCGCGACGTAGGTCCCATAGGTTTTGCGAACGCTGTCGATGGTGATCGCGAGCGACTTCATCATGTGCTCCAGCCCTAGAGCCGATGTATTCGAAGCTTAGCGGCTCATCATTTCATCGAAGGCCCTCTGGGCAGCCTCGCCGTTCTTGACCCACCAATCCGCGTTCGAGAACACCGAAGTGCCGGCATTTTCAGGCGCGGTCGCAAGGGTCTTCAGACGGTCCGCGGGAATAAGGCCACCCTCATAGCCAGCAGGATTGACCGGGCCGTAAGCGATGAAATCGGTCAGCTTGGCCACGCGCGCAGGCTGTGTCATCGCAGCTATCAGCTTCATGGCCGCTTCCTTGTTCGGCGCCCCCTTCGGCACTCCAAGACAGTCAGTGCCAATGACGGAACCCTTGAACGTGTAGTCGGCCGCGCCGCCATCTTTTTTCACTGTCTCCGCCCGACCGTTCCAGGTAACGATCAAATCCGCCTCACCGTCTTTCAGCAACTGCGCCGACTGAGCGCCCGAGGTCCACCACACCGAGACATTTGGTTTGATTGCTTCGAGCCGCTTGATGGCGCGATCCAGACCCTCCGGCGTGCCGAGCACGGGATAAATGTCCGCCGGCGCCACGCCGTCGGAGAGCAGTGCGATCTCGATCGAGTCTTGAGCATTGGCGCGCAGCGCGCGACGACCAGGAAACTTGGCAACATCCCAGAATTCCGCCCACGTCTTCGGCGGGTTCTCGCCGTATGTCTTGGTATTCCATGACATGACGGTGCCATAGGAGTCGAACGGATAGCAGTAGTCGGACTTTGCGCCATCTGGCACCGACTTTGGGTCGATAATCTTGTAGTCGAGAGGCTCCAGCAGCGATTGTGCGGCAGCCTGTGCGCCTTCCGGTGAGCCAAGGTGAATGACGTCGGTCGTGATAGCCCCCGAGGTGACCTGCATCTTCAAGGCGGCTAGGCCGTCGCTTAGGGTCTCCTCGCGGACATCGTATCCAAGCTCTTTTGCAGCAGGACCCCACATAGCTTCCTTCATGGCATTACCATAGTCGCCACCCGCTGTCGTAATGGTGACTGTTTGAGCATGGGCGGGCAAAGCAGCCGAGATTGCAAATGCTGCTAAGGAAATGCGTAGCCAAGACATAGGTTCTCCTCCCGAAATTATGAAATGTCGCTCAAAATCGCCGTTTCTCTTTAATCGTAACGTTACGATTGCACTCAATCTAAACCGAGTCAAGCTGCTTCCCCGAGGAGTTAGGATTGACCGGGATATCGAATCCGGTAACGTCACGGCGCTTCAGCAGGAAATCAGCCGGCGATTTAGCAATGAAGGCGGGCGACAATGGCCAATCTAAAACAGCTCGCGGTGGAACTTTCCCTTTCGGTGACGACGGTTTCCCGCGCTCTGAAGGACGGGCCAGAAGTCCATCCCTTGACCATTGCACGCGTGAAAGACGCGGCGAAACGGGCCGGTTATCTGCCAAATCATCATGGCTACGCGCTCAAAACCGGCCGAACGCTGACGATAACGGCAGTATACCCGATGGAGACACAAGACCATCTGTCCGATCTATTGAAGCTTCCCTTGATCGAGGGCATGACGCTGGCGGCGCGGCAAGCGGGTTATAGTCTCTCCATCTATTCCACCACTCCCGATGACGATCCTGTCGAGAGTGTGCAGCGGCAGCTTCAAGCGCGCAGCACAGACGGACTGATCATCACGCGCATGGTGTCGGGCGATCCGCGAGTCAAGCTGCTGCTGGATGCAGGCATGCCATTCGTCACATTCGGAAGAACGGACCTGAACGTCGCATATCCTTACGTTGATATCGACAACGAACAGATTGCCTACGAGGCGACCCGACGGCTGATGGATAAGGGCTGTCGACGCATTGCATTGCAACTTCTCGTTCCGGAAGATCAGGCGAGTGCCATGCGTCTTGCCGGGTATCAAAGGGCGTCGGCCGAGGCCGGTATTCCGATCGACCAATCGCTGATCGGTCACGGCATGTTCACGATGGAATCGAGCGCAGGCTGGTTCGATCGCCTACTGGCGTCGTCAGATCGGCCGACCGGCTTGGCATGCGCCAACGAACTGGGCCTTCTCGGGGCGTTACATGCTCTTGGCAGAAGAGGTCTTGTGCCAGGGAGCGACGTCCACATCGTCGCTCGTGACAGCACGCGGCTTGCACGCTTCCTGCCGGCAAAGATCGGCGTTCATTTCGTGGATATGGCCGGGGTTGGACGCAAACTCATCGAGGTCCTGGAGAGCCGGATCATCGATCCGCTTGGCCCGGTCTCGACGATCTTGTTGCAGGGGAGATACGAGCCCGCTGAATAGTCTATCCGCAGACCCAACTTGCATTCTGCTGCGACATACGGATTCGCCTGACTACAACCCGGTTCTGAAAGTCACTCGGCTGGCGCGGCGCCGACCTGACCGGCGACTTCCTGGTCGAGCTCCGCCAGGAATTCGGTGATTCGCGCGGCATTGTCGCCAAGGTCGTAGCGGCCGTAGCGGGATGCCGACCGCATATCGACGATGACCGTGTCGCCATCGTCCGTCACGCGGATCGCCACATCGGCGGGAAGGCCGATCACGAAGCCCTTGGCGACGGCGGTGATGGTCACCTCGCTTTGCCCGGCGAGATCGGGATAGGGCTCCGACAGCTCCCAGTCGCGCCGGTCGAGTACGGATTCGACGGCATTGACGACAGTCTCGAACGGCAGGTCGTAGCTGCGTGCGCTGACCAGCGGATAGCTATCGGCCTGCAGCCGCTGTTCCCCAGGCGTCGACGGTGCAAGCACGTTCATATCCTTCGTCCGGTCGCTCACGTCGAGCGTCGGCGGTTCGTCGAAATCCGTCGAGATATCCCTGAGCGGCGGATAGATCGTCGCCCAGTAGGCGGCGACGCCGTAGGGTGCGAGCACCAGCAGTGCCAGCAGCGCGCCGACCGTCAGGTCGCGGCCGCCGCGGTCGCCGAAATTCCACAGCCGCGAAAAGGCAAACCCGGCAAACAACAGCGCCATCGCCGCCAGCAGCGCGACAATGCCGAGCACCCACAGAAAGACAGGTGTTTCGACGAGATCGAAGCGATGGCCCACAAAGACCGTCAGCAGCAGCACCAACGAAAAAGCCGCCGTGCGCCGCGACCAGCCGGCCGCCTTCGACGTTTGCCGTTCAGGAATGCTAACCATCGTTTTCCGTGCTGCCCCAACCCGAACGGAGACTTAGTGCCTATTTGCGATGGCATGAAGCCGAAACATGCGACATCGCTCAATCGGTCGGCAAGCGATAGTCCTTGAATTGCTGGCGCAAGGTGATCTTCTGGATCTTGCCGGTTGCGGTGTGCGGAATTTCGCCGACGAAAGCGACATCGTCCGGCATCCACCATTTGGCCACCTTGCCATCCATGAACCCGAGAATGTCAGCCTTGGTCGGTTCCTTGCCCGGTTTGCGGACGACGACCAGCAGCGGCCGTTCGCCCCATTTCGAATGCTGAACGCCGATGGCTGCCGCCTCGGCGACATCGGGATGGCCGACAGCCAGGTTCTCGAGGTCGATGGTCGAAATCCATTCGCCGCCGGATTTGATGACGTCCTTGGCGCGATCGGTGATCTGCATGTAGCCGCCGGCGTCGATGTGGGCGACGTCGCCAGTGTCGAACCAGCCATCCTCATCGAACTGCTCCACGCCGGCGTCGCCATAATAGGCACGGGCAACGGCCGGCCCACGCACTTTCAGGCGGCCAAAAGTCTTGCCGTCCCAGGGCTGCTCGTTGTTGTCGTCGTCGGTCACCTTCATTTCGACGCCGAAGGGCGGGTAGCCCTGTTTCTGCTGAACGTCGAGCCGGGCTTCGCCCTCAAGACCAGCATGGTCCGGCTTCAGGGTACACAGCGTGCCGAGCGGCGACATTTCGGTCATGCCCCAGGCGTGGATAACCTGGACATCGTAGTTCTGCTGAAACTTGGTCATGATCGCGCGCGGGCACGACGAGCCGCCGATGACAACCTTGTTGAGATGGGGAAGCTCCTTGCCGGTCTCCTCCAGATGCTGCAGCAGCATCATCCAGACGGTTGGCACGGCGGCGCTGAAGGTCACTTTCTCGGTGTCGAGCAGTTCATAGATCGAGGCGCCATCCATCTTGCAGCCGGGCATGACCAGCTTGGCACCGATCATCGGCCCGCTCTGGCCAAGGCCCCAGGCATTGGCGTGAAACATCGGCACGACAGGCAGGATCGTATCGCGCGACGACAGTCCCATGGCGTCGGGCATGGCAGCGATCATGGCGTGCAGCACGTTCGAACGATGGCTGTAGACGACGCCCTTGGGATCGCCCGTGGTCCCGGACGTGTAACACATGCCGGCGGCGGTGCTTTCGTCGAAGGTCTTCCAGGCGAAGTCGCCATCCGCTTCGTCAAGCCAATCTTCATAGGCGACCGCGTTGGGCAATGTCGTCGGCGGCATATGCGCCCTGTCGGTCAGCACGATCACCTGTTTCAGCGACTTGACGGCGCCGGCGATCTTCTCGAGCAGCGGCACGAAGGTCAGGTCGACGAAGACTGCCTTGTCCTCGGCATGGTTCATGATCCAGACGATCTGCTCGGGAAACAGCCGCGGATTGAGCGTGTGGTAGATGGCGCCGATGCCCATGATGCCGTACCAGGCCTCGATATGGCGTGCGGTGTTCCAGGCCAGCGTGGCGATGCGGTCGCCCAGCCCATAGCCGTCGCGCTCGAGCCGCTGGGCGACCTTCAGGGCACGGCGATGGATGTCGGCGTAAGTGGTGCGCACGATCGGCCCCTCGATCGAGCGCGTCACGATCTCGCGCACGCCATGCTGCCGCTCGGCATTGTCGATGAGCTTATGGCAAAGCAGTGGCCATTCCTGCATCAGTCCCAGCATTCGATCCTCCCTCACGCTTTTGCGTTGTGCTTTTCGGGCTATTGTGGAGCGAACCGGCGGATTGTCCAGCCGCCAGCACCCCTGAGCGCCGCATTGGTGGAAAACCGCCACAATCCGGCCATCGTCGGCGTTAAGTTTCGTTAACGGGCAAAGGGGTGCGATTGGCGACTGAAAGAGGTTCGCATGGACGCGCAGCTCGACGACAAGGCTCTCGAGAGTACGCTTGCCGAAAGTCTGGCCGATCTGGTGCCGGACACAAAGACTGTTTCCGAAGATGAATTTGTTGAAGTTGTCGGCGGCGCGCTGGAAGCGGTCGGCGGCACGCTGCTGTTCAAGATGTGCGTCCAGAATCAGGGCGAGGACCAGCACGTCGCGGCCGCGTCAGTCGGCGATGGCGGAAACCGCCAGTTCCTGCTGCTCACCTTGCCTACCGGCGGTGGTTCCCTGAAGGTCGAGACCGTCTCGAGAAGCAGCAACCCGGTCGCCGGGATCGCTGCCGCCTATGCCGGTCTCATGGACGTGTTCAAGGCCGCTGCCTGACCGCTGACGACAAGTATCTCGACGATTCCAAGGGGCGATCCATCGGCGTCGGCTAGGCAAGTTTTGCGTGTTGGATGGCGATAGCGGCTTGCGCAATGCGCTTGCGCGACACACCTTAAGTCGACGCAAGGAGAGCCCCCGCATGGATCAGATCGCCAACCCCGCACCCGGTTTCCAACGCAACCCGGACAAAATCATCACTGTCGAGCCCTATGCCGGCACCGTTACCGTGCGTGTCGGAGACGTGGTCATCGCTTCAACAACGAAGGCCAAGGTGCTGACCGAGGCCCCCTATCCGGCGGCCTTCTACATTCCGTTCGCCGACATCGATTTCGGCAAGCTCGGCCGCACCGACCACTCGACCCATTGCCCCTACAAGGGCGATGCAAGCTATTGGAGCGTGCTGCCTGCCGGCGAGACCGGCCAGAACGCCATGTGGGCCTACGAGCGGCCTTTCGACGAAATGGCTGAAATCCGCAACCACGGCGCATTCTACGCTAGCAAGGTCACGATCGAAGCCAAACCGGACTGAGCCAACGCCGAAGGCATCGAGATCCGCTCGGCTGGCCAGTCACTCCGTCGTGCCGTTATTGCCGATGCCCTCGGCATCGTCGAGCCGCACAAAGGTCAAGCCTTTGGCCTTGAGCGCCAGCAGCCCCTGCACCACGCCTTCGCCGGCCGCATGGGTCGGCTGGTTGATGTGCGAGATGATGACGTCGCCATCGTTGGCCGCCGCGATGCGCCGGGCGGTCTCCTTGGCGCCAAGCAAAGAGCCGCCGTCGCCATTTATCGAGAATCCCGCGACCTTGAAGCCAAGCTTGCGGATCATGGCGATTGCCGACGGGCTGTATTCGGCGGTTGCGCCACGAAACCATTTCGGCGCCGGCTCGCCGGTCCCGGTAAGAGCGGCGGCTCCCGATTCGACCTCGGCCAGCACCGCATCCGGGCTGCCGGCGCTGCGAATGCCGTAGATTTTCCGTGGCGTGTCGACCGCCGGGATGTGGTGGCCGCCATGATTTTCCAGTTCGAACAGATCGGGATGCGCCCGCATGATCTCGACGGCGGCGGCGTTTCGCTTCAGCCAGATGCCGGTCACGAAAATGGTGGCGGGGATCTTGTTGTCCACCAGCGCCGAAAGGATCCGGTTGTCGGTCTGTCCACCGCACGCGTCGAGCGTAAGCGCCACACGGCCGGCTCCGCTCGCCTGCGACTTGATGTGCAGCGTCGGCTCGACGAGCGGCGCGGCATGGCTGGCGGATGCCATCGCCCACGACAGGGCGATCATGCAGAGATTTTTTTGCAGCAGGCGCATCAAACCGATTCCCGGACCCGTCATTTCAAGCAGGCATCCCAACGACCCGCATGAAGGCGGAAATCGGGATGGCGCATAGCAGAAAAGCGCTCCGCGACAATGTGACCGTTCCTGTGGGCGACAGGTCATTCCACCGCGTCGAGATCGGTCGTGCATGCGGCGCATGATCTCAGATGGCGTGTTCCAGTTTCATTTCGGTGCGCGAAAGAACCTCGCGCACCGCATCGACCACAGGCTTGACCTCCAGGCCCCAGACGCAGCATGCCTTGCTGGGATCCGGCGCGCGGCAGAGGTTTTCGGCCATGCAGGCGCAAGGCATCGGCGGCTGGAGCGAGATGCTGGGCACGCCGACGGGACCCCAGCGCGACGGCTCCGTCAGACCGAACAATCCGACAACCGGGGTTCCGGTGGCTGCGGCCATGTGCATCGGGCCGCTCTCATTGCCGAGAAACAGCCGGGCCTGTTTCAGCACCGCCAGCAGGCTTTCAAGCGACAGGTCACCGACGAGATTGACGACCGACGGCGCGGTCCTGGCGACGATACGTTCGGCGATCTCGCGCTCGTCCGGGCCGCCCACCAGGACTACGTCCAGGCCGGTCTCGCCGGCAATCTCGAAGATCACTGCTGCAAACCGCTCCGGCTGCCAACGTCGCCCCTCGAAGCTTGCACCCGCATGCACGGCGATGAATGCGTTTGGCCGCAGATGGTGCTTACCCAGCAGCGCCAATGCTTTCGCCGTCTCCATTGGCAGCGGCTGAAGGTTTGGAATCACCGCGCGAAGTTCGATGCCGAGCGCTTCGAGCGGCGAGAGGTAGCGGTACAGGAAATGCTGACCATCAAAGCCGTAGGGCTTGGCAAAAACATTGGCGGGTTGCCGCTCCAACATACGCAAGGGTCTTTCGGAAGGACTGTAACCGACACGGGTCTTGGCGTTGACGAGCCCGGTGACGATGCGCGACGTCTTCGAGTCGGTCAGGTCGATGGTCAGGTCGAAACGGAAGCGGCGCAACGCCCGCACCATGGCGTAAAGCTCTTTCCCGCGCTCCAAGGACGTGCCGCGCATGCGGTCGCGCCTGAATGTGACCACCTCGGAAGCTATATCATGGGCGATCACGAAGCTCTCGAAGCGAGCCTCGCACAGAAAGACGATGCTGGCGCCGGGGAATGCGAGCCGCAGGTTCTTGGCGAGCGCCGAGGCGAGGACGAGATCGCCTATGAACTTGGTTTGGACGACCAGGATCGAGTGGAACGGCGCGGGAGAAATCTGCAGCATCTGTTTCCGGGAGCAATTTGCGGATAGCCGCAAATTGGGCAGGAACAATGTCGAGATTGCGCGACGCCGCCAGCACGTTCGCGTGAATTGGCTTACAAAACGGTAAGCTGGATGGACCCTATCCGCGGCCTGTCTTCGCAACCAGCACCGCTGCCTGCGCGGCCGCCAGCCTGGCGATCGGCACGCGATAGGGCGAACAGGACACGTAGTCGAGGCCGACCTCTTCGCAAAAGCGGATCGAGGCCGGATCGCCGCCATGTTCGCCGCAGATGCCGAGCTTGATGTCTGGCCGCGTCGCCCTGCCCTTTTGCGCGGCCATGCGCACCAGTTCGCCGACGCCGTCGATGTCGAGCGAGACGAACGGGTCCTGATCGATAATGCCCTTCTGGCGGTAGGTTTCCAGGAACGAGGCCGCATCGTCGCGCGAGATGCCGAAGGTCGTCTGGGTGAGGTCGTTGGTGCCGAAGGAGAAGAATTCGGCTGACTCTGCAATGACATGGGCACGGATCGCGGCGCGGGGGAGCTCGATCATCGTGCCAGTGAGATAGTCGATCTTGACGCCGGTTTCCTCCATGACGCTCTTGGCAACCGCATCGATGCGCGCCTTGACGTAATCGAGTTCCTTCACCAGGCCGACCAACGGCACCATGATCTCGGGGACCACCAGGGCGCCGGCCTTCCTGCCGGCCTCCACGGCCGCCTCGAAAATGGCGCGCGCCTGCATCTCGGCGATCTCGGGATAGGAGACAGCCAGGCGGCAGCCGCGATGGCCGAGCATCGGATTGAACTCGTGCAGCGCCTCGGTGCGCTGCCTGAGCTTGTCCGGCGACACCTTCATGGCGGCGGCGACCTCGGCCACCTCCTCCTCGGTCTTCGGCAGGAATTCGTGCAACGGCGGATCGAGCAGGCGGATCGTCACCGGCAGGCCGGCCATGATCTCGAACAGTTCCAGGAAGTCCGAGCGCTGCATGGGCAGAAGCTTGGCAAGTGCAGCGCGCCGGTCCTTTTCGGTGTCTGCCAGGATCATCTCGCGCATGGCAACGATGCGGTCTCCATCGAAGAACATGTGCTCGGTGCGACAAAGGCCGATGCCTTCGGCGCCGAAGGAGCGCGCCATGCGCGCGTCGAGCGGCGTTTCGGCATTGGTGCGCACTTTCATGCGGCGGACCGCGTCCGCCCACTCCATGATGGCGGCGAAATCGCCGGAAAGTTCGGGCTGCAGCATCGGCACGGCGCCCTTCAGCACCTGGCCATTGCCGCCATCGATGGTGACGATGTCGCCCTTGCGGAAGGTCGAGCCCATCGCCATCAGCGTGCCAGCCTTGTAGTCGACACGCAGCGAGCCGGCCCCGGAGACGCAAGGCTTGCCCATGCCGCGCGCCACCACCGCGGCGTGGCTGGTCATGCCGCCGCGCGTGGTCAGGATGCCTTCCGCCGCATGCATGCCGTGGATGTCTTCGGGACTGGTTTCGATGCGCACCAGGATCGCCTTGCGCCCTTGCGTCTTCAATTCCTCGGCGTCGCCGGAGGAAAAGACGATCTCGCCGGTAGCGGCACCGGGCGACGCCGGCAGTCCGATGCCGATGACGTCGCGCGCGGCCTTGGGGTCGATGGTCGGATGCAGCAACTGGTCGAGCGAGGCCGGGTCGATACGGGCGACGGCTTCCTCTTTCGTGATCAGCCTGTCCTGCGCCATCTCGACGGCGATTTTCAGCGCCGCCTTGGCGGTGCGCTTGCCGGAGCGGGTCTGCAGCATCCACAATTTGCCGCGCTCGATGGTGAATTCGAGATCCTGCATGTCGCGGTAGTGCTTCTCCAGACTGTCGGAGATGGTGACAAAGGACTGGAACGCGTCAGGCATCAGCTTCTGCAGCGACGGCCTGTCCGAGCCAGCTGCGATACGTGCCGCTTCGGTGATGTTCTGCGGCGTGCGGATGCCGGCGACGACGTCCTCGCCCTGCGCGTTCACCAGGAACTCGCCATAGAGCATCTTTTCGCCGGTCGAAGGGTTGCGCGTGAAGGCAACGCCGGTGGCCGAGGTTTCGCCCATATTGCCGAACACCATGGCCTGGACGTTGACCGCAGTGCCCCAGCTTTCGGGAATGTCGTGCAGCCGGCGATAGGTGATGGCGCGGTTGTTCATCCAGCTCGAGAACACGGCTGATATCGCGCCCCAGAGCTGCTCATGCGGATCCTGCGGAAAAGGCCTGCCGAGCTCTTCCTCGACCTTGGCCTTGTAGAGCGCGATGACGCCTTGCCATTCGAGCGCCGTGAGTTCGGTGTCGAGCTCGTGCCCGAGCCCCCCCTTCTGATCCTCCAGGATTTCCTCGAACACCTCATGGTCGAGGCCCATGACGACATCGGAATACATCTGGATGAAGCGGCGGTAGCTGTCATAGGCAAAGCGCGCGTCGCCGGAATCGGCGGCCAGCGCCTCGACCGTCTCGTCGTTCAGGCCGAGATTGAGCACGGTATCCATCATGCCGGGCATCGAGGCGCGAGCGCCCGAACGCACCGACACCAGCAGCAGTTTCGACGGGTCGCCGAACCGACGGCCGGTCAGCCGGCCGATGTGATCGAGCGCGACCGCGACATCGGCTTCCAACCCGGCCGGATAAATACGGCCGTTGGCGTAGTAGGCGTTGCAGACCTCCGTGGTGATGGTGAAGCCCGGCGGCACCGGCAGCCCCAGGCTGCACATCTCGGCCAGGTTGGCGCCTTTGCCGCCCAGGAGATTCCTGTCGCTGGCACGGCCTTCCGCCGCACCATCGCCAAAGGTGAAAACCCATTTGGTCATGCATCGCTCCGGTTGCAGGAGACTGGAAAGATTGGCGAAACGGAAAGTTCCGCCGGTCCGTCCTTGGAGCGATATGATGCTGCAGTGCGAAAGGCAAGACATCGGCAAAGCCACCTGGCCACTACAATCGATTAAGCAAAGCCGTGCTCCAGCATGCGGCAAAAAGACTTGCCAAGTCAGGAATTCTGGGGTAGAACATACAGTGAACAAACAGGTGCGCCATGAAACTGCCCGGAAAACTCGACTATCTGGAAATGCCCGCGACCGGTGGAACGCTGGACCGGCTGAAGGCTTTTTACAGTACCGCCTTTGCCTGGTCGTTCACCGATTATGGGCCGACCTATTCGGCCTTTGCCGAAGGCCTGGACGGAGGCTTCCAGGCAGATGCCGCGGAAGCGCCATCAAAGCCGCTGCCCGTGCTCTACAGCAGGGATCTGGAGCAAACCCTCGACGCTGTCGAAAGCGCCGGCGGCACGATCGTCAAACCGATCTTCCCGTTCCCCGGCGGCCGGCGCTTCCACTTCGTCGATCCAGCCGGAAACGAGATGGCGGTGTGGTCCGAATAGCCCGCTGCATATCATTTGCCAGCGCTGCGTTGCCTGCCCAATTCGAGCGTTCCAACCGTCACTCATAAGGATTGTGCTTTTTGGCTGCTCTGCTAATAACGCGCCGCACAAGCGACTCTGACGGCAATTGGGGCGTCGCCAAGTGGTAAGGCATCGGTTTTTGGTACCGACATTCCCAGGTTCGAATCCTGGCGCCCCAGCCATCCCGCGAAGGTCCGTTCCTGACACATGGGACCCGAGGGTACCTTTGCGACCTTCCATGAAGCCGATCAGCTAATAATTCGACTGTTTCATAAATCCAGATGAGCCAGTGCCATCGCGGCAAATTCGGGTCAGCATTTGCACATGATCTGTAAAGTGTCGCCTTGAACATCTCCTTCTTTCCATACATAGGTCGACCAGGTGGGTGGCGGCTCAACATGGAACTTCAATGAACCTCCCTATCTTCGCCATCAACCTCGATCGCGAGACCCAGCGCTGGAGCGAATTGCTCGCCAGCGCCGAAGCGGCAGGACTGACCTTGCAGCGCATTGCCGCCGTCGACGGTCGGGCGCTTGCTGAAAAAGACTGGACGGAGATCGATCTTCCAGCCGCGCGCAAGCTGAGCGGGCGCGACATCCTTTCGGGCGAATATGCCTGTTACCGCAGCCATATCCGGGCGCTGGAAACGTTCCTGGCCGGTGGCAGCGCCCATGGCCTGATTGTCGAGGACGACGTCCTCTTCAGCGAAAACACCATGCGGCGCATCGAGGCCATCATCGCGGCGGTGCCGGATTTCGACGTCATCAAGCTGACCAACCATCGCATGAGCTTCTTCATGCGCGCCGTCGAAACGGTTGAAGGCGACGAGATCGGTCGTGCGCTGCATGGCCCGCAAGGCTCGGCCGCCGCCTATCTGGTGACGCGGGAGGGCGCGCAGGGTCTGTTGTCGGCGCTCGCCGTTATGAAAATGCCATGGGACGTTGCACTCGAGCGCTTTTGGGATACCGGCCTGAAAGTGTATTCGGTCCGCCAAAACGTGCTTGGCTTCGCCGCCAGCAGTGGGATCTCGGGCATAGCCGGTCCCTCGGGAAGCTACAAATCCGCAAGGCTGGGCGGGCCGAGCCGGCTACGTGCCGGGGTGTTACGGGCCAGCGACGAACTGCGCCGCCTGCATCACGTCCTGCTGCCGCCCCCTCTGCCGCGAAATGCCCTGGATGATGCCAAGGACAACGCGCCGCGCCACACCTTGCTTCTGTTGCTTGCGGCACTCGCCATTCTCGCTTTGGTCTCCGCGGTGTGGCGCGAGGCCGACACCTACCGCTATGCGGGCCTGGCGCTGGCCCTGGTCGCGGTCATCCGCTGGTTCAGAGTGGACTTGTGGACCTACAGCAAACCGCTGATCGGTTGGGTCGGCTTCCTGTGTCTGGGCTGGTCGCTCTACGTCTTCATCCGACTGGCGATCGTCTATTTCGGCACCCACCAGTTGGGTGGCGCCGAAGGCATTTACATGTTTCCGCTGTTCTACGCGACGACCGGCTTCGCGTTTCTGCTGTTTGTCAGGCAGCCCGCACGGCTCGTGCTCTGGTTCATGATCCTCAGTCTCGTCTTCCTAGCGGCGGACACCTTCTATTCGGACATGTTTCAAGGCGTCCAACCTGCCCCGTGGCTTTTCAACAATCCCATCCACGCGTCGGTGGCGGCCGGTTTCATCTTCCTCTGCACGCTGCAATTCATGGCCTACTCGGCGCAGAGAACGGACCTCGGAAAAGCAACCAAGAACCTGCATTGGGCCCTGTCGACAGCCGTCCTGCTGCTTGCCCTCGTCAATATCATTGAGATGCGCTCAAAGGGAGTGTGGCTTGCGCTTGCGGTCGCTCTGCTCTTGTTGGCGGTCATGACCCTGGCGAGAGGCCATCGCCGCGAACTGTTGGTTTCGGGTGGCGTGCTGGTGATCGTGGCGGCCGGCATTGTCGCGGCACACAACATCTTCTCGTCCACCGCCGACGATACCATGGCATTCGTCAAAACCTTGGTTCCGGATGTGTTCAGGCATGGGGTCCTCCCCGCCTTCGACCGCGCCATCGCGAGCGACGCGGTTCCGCTTGCAGCCAAGGAAAGGCTGATGCTGTGGGCGGATGCGATCAATATCTGGAAGCGCCACCCGATCTTCGGAGCCAGTTCCAGCTGGCTGACCGAATGGCAGAACAGAACCTATCATCCCATGATCTTCAATGTCTTCCACAATGGTTATCTGGAGATTGCCGTGCGTTATGGGGTGGTCGGACTGGCGTTCTTTGCCTTTCTCTACACCTGGTCGGCCAGGCAGGTTCTGCTGGCCATGCGAGCCAAGCTCGTCGCTCCGGCCGCATGGTCCTGCTACATCTCCACACTGGTCTTCTTCGCCCTAACCATCCTCACCAATTCCAACAACCGGCTGGCCATGGGCGAGGCCTTCATGTGGTTTGCCGCAGCGTTCGGCTTCTATTGTTTTTATGTTCGCCAGCAGAAGAACCTTGTCGCGCCGCGGACCTATTTTTAGGGCCTGCCGGCGCAGCACGTATCTGACCAGCCGATTGCGACCAATCCACCTTTGACGCCCCGCTCAATTTCCCGATAATCGGGAAAGTCGATGCCAAAATCGATGGCTTATCGCCGGCAACCCCTTCGTTACGATCGACACGGATCACAGACAGGGGTTGTCACGGACATGCTGACGGACAGGCAGGCACGCGAGGCGGTGGAGCAGTACCGCGAGGAAGGATACGCGGTCGTTCGACAATTCGTCGACGGCGACGAGATGATCCGGCTGAAGAAGGAAACCGATGCGGTCTATGCCGAAGGCCTCAAGCATCACGCCACCTTCCGGCACGGCAACCTGAATTTCCAGATCCTGCCTGAATCGGACTTTGGCCAACGCTATGTGCTGCAGGCTTACTGGTTTTCCTGGATCAATTCCTATTTCGAAGAATTCCGCCGCAATCCCGACTATCTGAAGCTGCTCGAGAGCCTGATCGGCCGTGACATAAGGCAGATCGCCCAACAGCTGCACTGGAAGCCGCCCGGCGCCAATGTCACGGGTTATCGCTTCCACCAGGATTTGCGCTTCCGTAACCAGGCGGCCTTCGACAATGTCGCCGACGCCACCGTGACAACAGGCCTCGCGGTCGATCGGGCGACGCTGGACAATGGCTGCCTTCAGGTCGTGCCCGGCAGCCACAAGCTCGGCTATCTCGGCCTGTCGGACGAGGGAACCGGCGAGCTGATGAAGGGCCTGACCGCCGAAGAAGAGTTGCGCAAAGTCGGCATCGACCCGGCGACCATCGTTCCGCTGGTGCTAGAGCCGGGCGACCTTGCTTTATGGGGGCTGCTTACCGTGCACGGCTCCTCGCCCAACAAATCGCAGCACGACCGGGCCTTTGCGCTGTCCAGCTATGTGCGGGCCGATACGACGCAACGTGGCGAATGGGCGTTCAGGGACGGCGTTTCGGTGCCGCTCGGCAAGACGCCGGCACTGTGCAAATACGAAAAGCTCTTCGAGGAGCCGGGACCGATGTACGACACCACCGCCTGGTGGAAATGACGCTGCCGCGTCGGGCGGCGGGGGCAGAGGGGGCCTGGCGTTCGCGCCAGGCCCCTGGCGGAGTTGGCCATGGACAATCGGGCAGCATTTCAGGCGGTGAAGTCGGCCGACAGTTCGCGGATCAGGAAATCGACGAACGCGCGCACCTTGGCCGCAATATAGGTGCGGTGCGGATAGAGCGCGTAGATCGGGCTGGAGCCGGGGCGAAACTCATCCAGTTGCACTTCCAGCCGGCCGTCCCTGATCGCAGCGTCGACCAGGAGGCTGGGCAGGTTGCCGATGCCGAAACCGGCGGTAGTCATCTGGTAGGCGGCCTCGACGCTGTTGGTCGAGATGCGCCCGCCGATAGCCGCATCGAAAGGGCCATCGGGTCCGATGAATGGCCACGTGCCAAGGCGCTTGGCGAAATTGCTCAGCACGCAGGAATGGCTTGCCAGCTCATCCGGGTGGACCGGACGGCCGTTTGCATCCCAATAATCGGGCGTGGCGCAGACATAGTTGCGGACTTCACCAAGCCGGCGCGCAATCAGGGCGGAATCCGCCTGACCGCCGAAGCGGATGGCCACATCATAGCCTTCCTCGACAATGCCGACGACATAACGCGCGGTGAGGTCGAACTCGATCGTGGTGAGCGGGTTTTCTTCGAGGAATTTCGGCACCAGCTTGGTTATGCGCGTGTGGCCCAGAACATTGGAGCAGGAAACCCGGATCAGGCCGCGCGTCTCCTTGTGCAGGCCGCGCGTCGAATCCTGCAGTTCGGATATGTCGTCGAGCAGGCTGCGCGCACGCGGAGCATAGTCGCGGCCCGCCTCGGTGAGGCTGAGACGCCTTGTGGTGCGATTGATGAGCCGGACGCCAAGGTCGTCTTCCAGTTCCTTGATGGTACGGCTGACGGCCGTCGTCGACATGTTGAGATCGCGCGCCGCCGCCGACAGGCTGCCCAGCAGGCAAACCCGATCGAACACCCGCATCGCCGTCAGAAGATTCATCTTGCCTTCCCCTCGCCGTCGCGGCCCCGCCGCCATCGGCTGCGTCCTGTAGAAAACAGCGCCCAGCAACGACGCGGCAAGGGCATTCCACCGAATTTGGGCGTAAAATCAACAATGGGAGAACCGATATGACATCCAGACCTCTTCATCCCGCGATCGGCACATTTGCGAAAGGCGCGAAGAGCGGCGCGCTTGGCCGCCGCGAGTTCCTGGCGCTGGCCAGCGCCTTCGGCGCCAGCACGGCGATTGCCTACGGGCTCATCGGTCAGCCGGTCCCGGCGCGAGCCGAGGAAGCCGTCCAACCCAGGAAGGGCGGCGTGGTGCGTGTTGCCATGCAGGTGATGGAGCTGGAAGACCCGCGCAAGTTCAAGGTTTCGCAGATGGGCAACATCGCCATGCAGTTTCTCGAACCGCTGGTGCGCTGGAAGCCGGATTTCACCTTCGAGCCGGTGCTGCTGCAGAGCTGGGAGATCAATGCCGACGCGACGGAATATGTGCTCAAGGTGCGCCCGGGGGTGAAATGGTCGAACGGCGACGATTTCACCGCCACGGATGTTGCCTTCAACATCACGCGCTGGTGCGAGAAGGATGCCGCCGGCAACTCGATGGCCGGGCGCATGACCGCGCTGATCGATCCCGACACCAAGGTGGCGCGCACTGGCGCCATCGAGGTTCGCGACGGCCACACCGTGGCCCTGAAACTGGCTCAGCCCGACATCACCATCATCCCAGCGATGACCGACTATCCGGCATTGATCGTCCACCACACATTCAATCCGAAGGCGGCGCCACTGTCGGCCAACCCCGTTTCCACGGGCCCGTTCGAACTTAAAAGACTCGATGTCGGCGTTGCTGCCTCGGTGCGCAAGCGGCCGGACGGGTCGTGGTGGGGCGGCGAGGTGTTCCTCGACGGCATCGACTGGACCGACTACGGCACCGACTCGGCCGCCACCGTCTCCGCATTCGAATCCGGTGAGATCGACCTGAATGGGCAGACGCAGTCCTATGACGTCGCCATGCTCGACAGGCTGGGCCTGAAGAAAAGCGAGATCGTCACTGCCGCCACCCTGGTCTCGCGCTGCAACGTCAACGCCAAACCCTATGACGACAAGCGCGTGCGCAACGCCATACAGCTTGCGGTCGACAACGAAGCGGTGCTGCAACTGGGCGCCGACGGCATGGGTATCGTCGCGCAGAACGATCATGTCGGACCGATGCATCCCGAACACGCCGACTTGCCGCCGATCAAACGTGATCCGGTCCGGGCCAGGGCATTGCTCGAGGAAGCCGGCCAGCTCGATTTCGAATTTGATCTGATCTCGGTCGAAGCCGATTACCGCAAGGAAAGCTCCGATGCCGTCGCCCAGCAGATGCGCGACGCGGGCTTCAAGGTGAAACGCACTGTCATCCCGGAATCGGCATTCTGGAACGACTGGACGAAGTATCCCTTCGCGACCACCAATTGGAACGCCCGACCGCTCGGCATCCAGACCTATGCGCTTGCCTACCAGACCGGTTCGGCATGGAACGAGACAGGGTTCGCCGATCCCGACTTCGATGCCAAGGTCCACAAGGCCAACGCCATCGCCGATCCGGAGCAGCGCCGTGCGGTGATGAAGGAACTGCAGGTCATGCTTCAGGATTCCGGCATCATCGTTCAGCCCTACTGGCGAAAGCTGTTCTGCCATATGAAACCTGCCTTGATGGGCTACCAGATGCATCAGGCCTATGAGCAGGACTTCACCCGGGCCTGGCTCGCGGCCTGATCGCGGGCAACCCTTCCGACAGGCGGCGCATTTTCCGGCGCCGCCCATCGCCTGCTCACCGGGAAAGTTGCGCCGAAGCTTCGGCATCAAGGGCGTTCGAGGAGCAGTGCGGGCTTCGCATCGGGCATGATGCGCAGGTGCGGCCACACGCGCCATACCTTGGCAGGTCGGCCGGAATCCCGGGCCAGCGCACCGGACCGGCTGGCACATCAAGCGTGTGAAACATTCTGGTTTCCGCCTCTGTCATCATCAAGCTCCGGTTCATGGCTGGAGCTTACTTTTGACTGATGGAAGTGAAACCCGCTTTCCCGGGCAACGACCTTCCCGAAAACCGGGAGAATTCGCGCTCTTGGTGCCGACAGGAACCGAAGCGGCAAGATCGAGCCGCATGAGCGGTCTGCCGCCGCCTGATGTTTATGCCGGATCTCAACAGGTCTCTGCCGCTCAATTGAACTGAATTCGCCTGCTTATTGCGCGGAACTCCAGCCTGTCTCGGGCGTTGGACGCCAATATCTGCAAGATATTTCCGGTCGACACGACAGGCAGTATTATGAAGCTGGCGAAACGCCCCGAGCCACACACGGTCTTCGGACATGAAGCAATTTTGCGGTTGAGATCGCGGAACATGCGGCGTTATTTCCATCCTATCTGGAGACCTTAAATTGCCAGTTCGAATATGCTGCGTCTTTGGCAGCTGGCAATTGCTCAGCCTGGTTGCCTCTCTTCGCCAGTCAACAATGGATGGAAGCTCCCCGGCGGATGAGGAGCATGAGGATTACCTTCTGCTCTATGAAACGGCCGGCGTTTCCGAGCATTTCAAGACCGGTCTTGCTGAACTTGCGTCTACAGTATGGACCTGGAAACGGGTCATATGGGCATACGACCTTCTGACGTCCGAGCGTAAATATGGGCAACTGCAAATTTTCCGGATTCATCGTCTGATCCGAGACACAATTGGCATCGACGCGAGTTCCGCGGTTGAAATCTGGGCCTGCTTCGTTAACCGGCCATCGGAAAAAATACTGCTGGACTCATACCCAGAAGCCAAGATCGTTTTGTATGAGGATGGCTTGACGTCATACCTTCCATTCGAAATATCAACCATGTCACGGCCGCCAGGCACCAGGTTTAGACGGCGCATCACCGGAGCCTTGATTGCAGGACTCTCTACAATTTCACCGGCGTTCCGACTGAGGAAAGCGGCCGACAAGATAGAAAGACACCATCTGAGACGGGTGACAAAGTTTTATTCTTTGCTCCACGAAATCCCCATTCACGATGCTCTGGAGAACGTACCAAGATTCCAGGTCGGCGCTTCGCTGATGCGCGACGTAATAGATGAAGCCTGCAGGGATGCGCTTTCCGACGGCAATGAACATTGCCGTGCGTCAGCCAACCCACGGATCCTGCTGCTCGGCCAGGCATTGTCGCGAAACGGCATAATGTCGTACGCGCAAGAGGCGGCGATCTATAGACGCATTGCGGAGCAGATCGTTGAGAGAGGATACGACGTCGTCTGGAAGGAACATCCCAGAATAAGCACGCCCTTCTTCCCCGAATTGCTGGATACCATCGGCAATGTGACGGCCGACGCCAGCACCAGGATCATGGAGGCGAACCTTCCGCACATATATCCGATAGAGCTTGTCGTATCCCGGATGAACATTGTTGGGTGCGTCTCCGGCACGTCAGCTGCCCTTCTCTACCTGAAGTGGCTTTACGGCATCAAAACATACACATTTGCGGAAACCTTGATCCCCCTGATGACTGGCGCGGATATTCTAATGAGCGAAATGGTGAAAGCCTATGCGGAGCCCTTTTCAGCACTCCACTCTTTGAACGAGACGCAGACGGGAATCCGTTGAACGGCGGCAACGCCGCGCTACGTCCCGGCGCATCAAGACCAGGATGAGGCGGAACAGACCTGGCTGAAAAGGCTCAAGCAAAAATTGCGGCTTTGAAAGACAACGCCGTCGATCTGAGTTTCAGCCTGAACCGCCAATACCGAGCTGGTTTCGACCTTCGCGGCGGGCAGGCACAGATTGGAGCAGAATGAGACTTCATCCAGCCGCCGAACGGATTGCTTTTTTCAGCACGCTTGTCGCTGTTCTTGTCCTTGCACTGGTGCCTATACCCGGACTCGAGGAGTACGGGATCGATATCGGTTTCCATTACGACAAGCTGAATCACGCCAGCGCCTTTGCCGTCATGACTTTCCTTGGAGGGCTCGGCTGGCCTGATCGCAAGGTCAGGCTGATCGTCTTCCTTGCAGTTGTTGGAGCGGCGATCGAGGTCCTCCAGGGCACGGCGCTGATACGACGTGATCTGGACGTGTCCGACTGGGTTGCCGATTGCGTCGGCATCGCGTGTGGCCTCGTGGCCGTGATCTGTGTGAACTGGATCTTGCGGCGCAGAGGTTGAGCCTGTTCTCAAGCCTTTGTGCACGGGGCCGATAGCCAGAGGAGTTCGCCCCCGGCTCCATTGACTCGGCGAAATCGGATTGCAACGGTCCGATCCGAGAGTGGGCGGTTTTTTCTACCTTGGCCGGACAGATGAAGCTTCGGGCGCGGCACCCAGGAAGCGCGCCATCAGTATTGAGGGACGATGACGATCAAGATCAGGCTTCCGGGTGGTGTGTTGAAGGTCAAGCAACGTCATGAGTTGCGGCGACGGGAGCACAAGGGCGAAGTCCCGGCCTGGCAGTTTGGCAAATATTTCGTCATCTGGTGGCCCAGTACAATTCCCGATCGACCCTCCAAGAGCTCGAATACTAACGAGGAGCTTGAAATGAACATTCCGTCGACTGGAGAAAGCACGTAAGCTCTATGCATCATGGCTTTGCGAATCAGATTGCCGGGGGCACACTGAAGGTGAAGACCTACCGCGAACTGCGTGATCGCGAGCGGGATCGCAGGGTGCCTGTGCTGAAACTGGGATCGCTCTATTTCGTCTGGTCCTCGGCCAAGCATCATTCGCACAGGCACAGTCCGCGGCCCTGACATTTTTTTGCCGGGCGAAAACCGCTTGCACACTTTTCCCAGCGCGACCTGGGTCAGCTTGCCTCGCGCATCGCCTCGGCCGCCTGCAGGTCCACCGACACCAGTTGGCTGACGCCCTGCTCGGCCATGGTCACGCCGAACAGCCGGTTCATGCGCGCCATGGTGATGGGATTGTGGGTGATGATGACGAAACGCGTCTCGGTGGTGGCCGCCATCTCGTCCATGAGATTGCAGAAGCGTTCGACATTGTGGTCGTCGAGCGGCGCGTCGACTTCGTCGAGCACGCAGATCGGCGCCGGATTGGTCAGGAACACCGCGAAGATCAGCGACATCGCCGTCAACGCCTGCTCGCCGCCGGACAGCAGCGTCATGGTCTGCGGCTTCTTGCCGGGCGGGCGGGCAAGAATTTCGAGGCCAGCCTCGAGCGGATCGTCGGATTCGATCAACTGCAATTCCGCCGTGCCGCCGCCGAACAGATGCGAGAACAGCCGCTGGAAATGGCCGTTGACGACCTCGAAGGCGGCCAGCAACCGCTCGCGGCCTTCGCGGTTGAGGCTCTGGATCGCCTGCCTGAGCTTGCGGATCGCCTCAATGATGTCCTCGCGCTCGGAGACGATCGCCTCCAGCCGGTCGGATAGCTCCTTCTGCTCCTCCTCGGCGCGGAGGTTGACGGCGCCGAGCCGTTCGCGCTCGATCTTCAGCCTGTCGAGTTGACGCTCGATCTCGGCCATCTCAGGCATCGGGCTGTCGGCCTCCAGACCGGTGTGGCGGATGACCAGATGCGGCGGCGTGTTCAGCGTTTCCTGGATGCGCGCCTCGATCTCCAGCCGGCGCTCGTCGGCCGCGGTCAGCCGCTCCTCGGCGCGAACGCGGGTCTCGCGCGCCTCGGCCAGGAACTGGATGGCGCCGGTGGCGGCCTTGTCCAGTTCGGATTGCCGGTTCTCCGCTTCCTGCAGACGGTCGGCCGCCGCCTTGCGCAAGCTCTCGGCCTCGGTGAGCTGCGACAGCAAGGCACGCCGCTTGGCGTCGATTTCATCGGGAGCATCGGCCAGCCGCTCGCGTTCGGCCTCGGCCTCGGCCTTGCGTTCGCCGAGCGATGCGATCTGCGTCGAGGCGTTTTCGGCCCGCTCCAGCCAATTGCTGCGCTCGGCGCCAATGGCATCGAGCCGGCGCGCGCGCGCCTCGGCTTCGCGCCGCAGCCCCTCATGCACCGCGCGCGCATCGGCAAGCGCGGCGCGGTCGCGGGCGACATTGGCCGAGGACTGTTCGAGCTGCAATTGCAGATCGCCAAGATCGGGCGCGTCCTGCAGCAGCATTTCCGCCTCGGCGAAGGCGGCCGAAATCTCCTCATGGCTGTCGACGATGCGGGCGCGCGCTTCATCGAGTGCGGCGCGCCGGCTCTGCAATTC